>NZ_HG779739.1:0-6395 GCF_000582705.2 Microbacterium sp. C448 | reverse complement strand
CTCCCGCCTCGACACGCGCGAGTTGTTCGTTCGGGTCGATCGAGATGATGCGGTCGAGCCCGGAGAGGTCGAGCACGACGGCATCGGCTACTCCGACCGCGCCGCCCGCGAGCCCACTTCCCGCGCCCCGGGGGACGATGGCTGTACGGGTTTGGTTGGCCCACGCGAGCACCGCGCGAACGCCCTCGACCGAGCGGGGCTGGACGACACCGCGAGGCGCGACCGCTTCGGGCCATCCGGATCGATCTACCGATGCCGCGAGGAGCACTCCCGGGTCGTCGTAGATGTCGAAGATCACGTCCCGGCTCACCGCCCCCTCTGGCTCTCGCGCGCGCCGACGAGAAGGTCGTAGTCGAACTCGATCGGCAAAGCGATCTCGTCGGGGCCTCCACCGCGGGCGCCGAGCGCGCCGAGAGTTCGCGCGACGGCGGCGTTCAGGGGCGCCTCGGCGCCGATCGATCGAGCGATACGGGTGATCTCGCCGCTCAGAAAGTCCACCTCGTTGCTGGTGCGGCGAGCGAAGCTCTGCCACGTCGAGAGCCGACCGGGCGTGTGGCCCGGGACATCCCCGATGGAAAGTCGTACGTCATCGATGGGAGGCGGCGCGACGGCGAGCCCCGCGGCCTCGAAGATCGATCGCGCCTCCTCGACGAGCGCCGCCTCGGCGCGTTCGGCTTCGTCGCGAGAGGCGGCGAAGACATCCACGACATTCCGCAGATTCGCGATCAGCTTGCGTCGCTTGGCCGCGGCGATGTTAGGTTCGACCGCGGTCGCGAATCCCGCCTGAGCCAGGGCTGCTCGATGTCGCTCTTCATCGCCGGGAAGCGAACGGGGATAGCCGCCGATCCAGGCAGCCCCGATCACCGGGTACGCGGGTGAGACGATGACGCCCGGTTCGAGGTGGCTTGCCGGTATGCCGAGCGAGACGCCGAGAACCGTGTCGAAGCGACGTAGCGCGACGCCTTCGGCCCAGAGTCCGTTCTGCAGCGTCAAGATCGGCAAATCGGCGACAACACCGCGCTCGTCGGCGAGCGGAACCCAGGCGATTGCGGCCACGGCAGCCTCGGCATCTTGCGCCTTCACCGCCAGCACGATCGTGTCGGACGAGGTCGGAGCGGCGGCCTGAATATCTTCGACCACGTTCACACGGATGAGGTCGTCGCCGTGAGGACGACGCACCCGGATTCCGCGCTCGCTGATCGCGTCGAATGTCACCCCTCGCGCGAGAAGTATCGAGTGCACACCGGCGAGAGTCCACTGGGCCGCGAGAAGGCCTCCGATGGCCCCCGCCCCCACCACGATGTAACGACTCACGGGATGACGACCTCTCTCGACGCAAAATCCGATCTCAGACGCGCGCCGGGCACGGCGCTGAGGAGCGCCTTCGTGTACTGGTGCTGGGGCGCACCGAGGACGGCGGCGGCGGCTCCGGTCTCCACGACGCGTCCGCGTTGAACGACCGCGACCGTGTGCGCCACCTGCGCTACGACCCCGAGGTCGTGGGAAACGAGCACGTAGCCCACACCGAGGTCCTCCTGGAGTCGCGCGAGCAGGCGAAGGATCTGGTCCTGGACCGAAACATCGAGAGCCGAGACGGGCTCGTCGAGATAGATCAGTTCGGGTTGGATCGCGAGCGCGCGGGCGATCGCGACGCGTTGGCGTTGCCCGCCAGACAGTTCTGCAGGGCGCCGGGTTGCTGCATCCCTCGGCAGTCCCACCAGATCGATGAGATCCGCCACCCGCGCGCGGCGCTCGGCGCGACTGCCGATTCGGAAGGACGTGAGCGGCTCGGCGATCGAGCGTCCGACGCTGAATCGGGGGTCCAGCGCGGCAAACGGATTCTGCTGCACGAGTTGGAACCGCCGACGAAGTGGCCGTGCGGCGCGCCAATCCAGCGCCGTCAGATCTTGTTCGGCAAAGACCACTCGTCCCGTCGTGGGCAGCTCCAGTCCGAGCGCGATCCGCAAGAGGGTCGTCTTGCCCGACCCCGACTCACCCACGATCGCGAGCGTCTGTCCGGCGTGGGCCGCGAGCGTCACGTTGTCCACCGCTCGCACGGTCGGCTCGATCGATCCACGGGGAAGGGAGAAGTCCTTCGTGACACCCTCCCAGCGCACGATGACGGGTGTCTCGGCGACCGCTCGTTGTGGCGCAACCGCTGCGGACAGGCCCGGAGCAGCCGCTACGAGGCGCTGAGTGTAGGGGTGCCGGGGCGCGGCCAGTACATCGAGGGCGGGGCCCTGCTCGACGACCTCGCCGTGTTGCATGACGATGACCCGGTCCGCGCGGTCTGCCGCGACCCCGAGGTCATGCGTGATGATGGCGAGGGCGATCCCCCTCTCGCGTACTAGGGCGTCCAGATGGTCCAGGATCTGCTTCTGCACGGTGACGTCGAGCGCGCTCGTCGGTTCGTCCGCCACGAGCACGTCGGGATCTCCCGCGAGGGCAATGGCGATCAGCACGCGCTGCCGCAGGCCGCCGGAGAGCTGGTGGGGGTACTGCCTGGCGCGTGTCACCGGATCATCGATGCCCGCCTGCGTGAGCGCTTCGACGACGGCGGCATCGACGAGCGGTCGGGGGACGCCACGTAGCCGGACGGCTTCGCCCACTTGGTGACCCACCCGCTGCGTCGGATTGAGCGAAACCGTCGGATCCTGCGGCACAAGACCCACAACACGCCCCCGGATACGGCGGGCGGTCCGTTCGGATGCCCCGGCGAGTTCGACGTCGGCGACACGCGCGGAGCCTTCCACAATGTGTCCCGACGAAGGCAGTAGCCCGAGAAGCGCGAGCGCGACGGTGCTCTTTCCGGATCCGGATTCGCCGACGATCGCGACACGCTCCCCCCTGTCGATATCGAGGTCGATACCTCGCACCGCCTGGGTGACACGGCCGTCGCGGCGATATTCGACTCGTAGATCACGGATCTTGACGACCGAGCTCGTCATCTCTGGACCTCCTCGAGCGTCTTGGAGAGGTGATTGAGCGAAAGCACCACAACGGCGACAAAGAGACCGGGGATCAGCGAGACCCACGGCGCGGTAACGAGATAGTTTCGTCCGTTCGCAATCAGAGTTCCCCACTCGGCGGCCGGTGGTGCGGCGCCGAACCCGAGAAAGCTGAGCGACGCGACCGCGAGGATGGCGACACCGATGTCGAGCACGGCAAGCACCATCACAGGCCCCCACGAGTTCGGCAGGATGTGCGTGATCAGGATGCGGGTCCAGGAGGCACCCCCCGCGCGCGCTGCCTCTATATAGGGGAGAGTCCGCACGCGAAGGACTTCGGCACGGGTGGTGCGCGCAAAGCCGGGCACGATTCCGATCCCGACCGCGATGGCGACAGGGATGGTTCCGAACCCGAGGGCCGTGACGATCGCCAGCGCCAGGAGCAGCCCGGGGATCGCCAGGAACACATCCACGATCCGCATCGCGATCGAATCAGTGAGGCCGCCGACGAATCCCGAAAGCACACCGAGAGTCAGCCCGACGACGAGCGCCAGTCCGACAGCCAGCGCTGTGGCCGCGATCGTCAGAGCAGAGCCGTGTACCACCCGCGAATACAGATCTCGCCCGAGTTCGTCCGTTCCGAACCAGTGCGTTGGGCTGGGAGGCAGCAACCGATCGAGCGGCGCGGTGGCCGTGGGGGCGTAGGTTGCCAGAAGCTGCGGAACGACCGCCGAGAGAACGGCGAACAGGATGATTCCGAGGGCGAGGATCACTCCGAATCGCCGTAGCAGAGCACCCACAGGTCGACGTGTTCGAGCGAGCGAGGCGGTGGGCGCGGCTGCCGCGGGTCCGCTCGGGACCGCGTCAAAGTCGGTGGTGGGCGGACTCTCGAGCACAGTGACTGTCATGCGCGGCTCACATTCGGGGTATGGCTGATCCGGGGATCGAGCAAGGGGTAAAGCAGGTCCACGATCAGGTTGACGACGACGAACGCCCCTGCCGCAAGCACGACGATCGCTTGCACGACCGGCACGTCCTGCGCGAGCACGGACTCCTGCGCGAGCCGCCCCAGGCCGTGACGCGAGAACACTGTTTCGACGACGATCGACCCGGTCACCGTCGCTCCGAGGAGCAAACCCAAGATCGTCAACGTCGGCAGCGCCGCGTTGCGGAACGCGTGTCGCAGCTGCACCGACCAGCGACTGAGTCCCTTGGCGCGAGCTGTCGCGATGTAAGGCTCGCTCAGGGTGTCGTCGAAGCTGCGGATGAGCACCTGGGCGAGCACCGCCGACGTCGGAATGGCCATCGTGATGGCCGGCAGCACATAGCTGGCGGGCCCCTCGTTTCCCATTGCAGGGAACCAGCCGAGGGTGAACGCGAAGACCTGGATGAGGAGGAGGCCGATCCAGAACCCGGGGACGCTGACGCCCACCGCCGGCACGCGCCGAAGAATCGCGGCGACAGGTCCCCGCGGCAGCCACGTCGCGAAGAGTGCGAGGGCGACCCCGAAGACGAGCGCGATGAGTACCGCGAACGCGCTCAGGATCGCGGTGGGCGGCAGCCGGTCGGCGATCAACTCGCCGACCGGCACCTGCTTGGCGAACGACACCCCGAAGTCGCCGCGAAGCGCTCCGAGGAGCATGCCGAGGTACTGCTCCCACACCGGTCGATCGAGGCCGAGCCTCGCCGCGGCGGCCTCGCGCTGCTCCGGGCTGAGCGAATCGATCTCGACGTTGTTGGCGGCCAACTGCAGCGCAACCGGGTCGCTCGGGAGCAGGTAGAGGATGACGAAGGTCACGGTATACGCCGCCCAGAGGACGACGACTGCCTGACCGATCCGTCGGAGCACGTACCCCGTCATGTCACTCCTCGGACTTCCAGATGTCGTAGTACGACAGGAACGACTCGCTGGTGAACCGGAACCCGTGCACCCCTGGGGCCGTCGCGGCGTACTGCACGCGCTCGAAGATGGGGAAGGTGACTCCCTCATCGACCAAGACCTTCTGGAGCGCGTCGTACGCCGCCTTCTGCCCCTCGGCAGTCGTCGCGGTCAACCCTTCGTCGAAGAGCGATTGGATCTCGGCCGCGGTTTCGGGGGTCGCAACGCCGCTCGCGAAGGCCTTCGATGACGCGTAGCGGGCGTCGATGATCCACTGGATGACAGAGGGCTCGGCCCGCGTGTAATACGTGACGAGAACGTCGTAGTCGCCATTGGAGATGATCGATGCCCGCTCCGCGGCCTGGTAGACCCGCAGCTCGAAGTTGATGCCGACCTGCTTGAGCTGATCTTGGAGAAGCACGTCGCCCGGGGATTCGGCCGTGATGGGCCTCACGATCGTGAGGGTCTCACCATCCTTCTCGCGATAGTCCTCACCGTCCTCGAGCACCCAGCCCGCATCCTCGAGGATCTCGGCGGCACCCTCGGGGTCGTATGCGAGCGCCTCGGTCTGCGGCTCGAAGAACGGAGTCGTGGAATTGAACGCACCGTCGACGACGGGGTAATCGGCGCCGTAGATCGTCGCCGCATAGGTCTTGCGGTCGATGGCCTTCTGCAACGCCTGCCGCACAGCGGGGTCGGCGAGAATCGCCCCGTCAGCGGTGTTCGCGAACAGGCTCTGGGACACCCCGGGCAGAGGGCGCGACTGGACCGTCGCGCCGCTGGACTCAAGCAGTGTCCGATCCTCGGGGGTGAACGGGTTGCGTGGCCACGCGACGTCGCTCGCCCCGCTCGCCAGATTGCCGACGCGGACGCTGTCCTCGGCGACGTAATTGATGCGGACCGCGTCCAGATACGCCTCGCCCTGGTGGTCGTTCAGGTCACTGGCCCAGTCGTACCCGTCGCGCTTGCTCAGATCGATCCCCTCCCCCGGTCGGTACGAGTCGAGGACGAACGGGCCAGAGCCGACCACGTCGCCGAGGCACCGCTCCTCGGGCGTCGCGTCGTACGACGAGGGGGCCAGGATGGCCAGGTTGGTTGTGGAGGTCCCCTGCAGGAAAGACGAGTTGGGGGTCGAGAAAGACACCTCGACGGTGTCGTCGTCGACGGCGGTCGCCGCCTCCAGACCCGCGACGTACACACCTCCATAGGCCCCCGGTACCGCCTGGATGGTCTCGAGCGCGCTCTCGAAGGTGCGCACGACGGCGTCAGCGTTGAGCGGGGTGCCATCCGAGAACGTCACGCCGTCGCGCAGGATGAAGGTGTAGGTCAAGCCGTCGTCACTGACACTCCAGTCCGTTGCGAGCCACGGCACGAGCTCACCCGTTTCGGGGTCCTGGTCGGTCAGGGAGTCGGCCACATTGCGGATGACCTGCCGGTGCTCGATCCAGTAGGTCTGGAACGGATCGACGCACGCGAAGGCTGCGTTGTCGGGCCAGAACTCGAGCGTCAGCTCGCCGCCGGCGACAGGCTCTGCGTCGGTGGTCGGGGCGGGGCCCGCCTGTCCCCCC
>NZ_HG779738.1:0-5152 GCF_000582705.2 Microbacterium sp. C448 | reverse complement strand
GGGCGAGCCGGGACTGGCGGGGCACTCGGATGGCGACGCCGTCGCACACGCGATCGTCGACGCGCTCCTCTCTGCCGCTGGGCTGGGCGACATCGGCACGCACTTCGGTGTGGACCGCCCCGAGTTCGCGGGCGCGCACGCGGGTGCGTTCTTGACGAGGACGCGAGAGCTCCTCGGCAACGCGGGTTGGGCTGTCGGAAACGTCTCCGTTCAGTTCCAGGCCAACCGGCCGCGATTCTCGGCACGTCGCGCCGAGGCGGAAGCGGTGTTGTCCGAGGCTCTCGGTGCTCCGGTCTCGATCGCCGCGACGACGACGGACGGACTGGGGTTCACCGGCCGCGGTGAGGGCGTGGCGGCCTTCGCTGTTGCCCTGGTCGTTCCCGCCTGAATTTCACGCCTCCACGGCGAAGGGCTTCGGGTCTCGGGGCGCGCGTGAGCCCCATGCCAGTGTGACGAGGCCGACGGCGAGCACCAGGAGCCCCGCCACGGCGAGAACGCTCAGCTGCTCGCCGAGGACGCTCACCCCCAGGATGCTCGCGGTCAGTGGCTCGCCGAGGGTCAGTGTCGCCGCGGTCGCGGCCGTCAGCCCGTTCAGGCCCCAGGTGAACAGCACGTAGGCGACGGATATCGTTCCGATGCCGAGCCATACGGCCATCACCACTCCCGCGGGCTCCCGGAGCCACGAGAGGTCGACAAAGGGCAGCACGCAGGCGGAGAGCACGGCGGAGCCCGCGCCCATCGCGCCGACCACGGTGAAAGGGTCCCACCCGCCGTCCAGCAGTCGTCGCTGCGCATTGGCGATGACGGCGAAGGTTGCGCCCGCGCCAACCGAGCCGAGGAATCCGAGGGGGTCCGTGCCGCCGGTTCCCGCGGCATCCGTCCCGCCGCCCATTCCCAGCAGGGCGACACCGACGGTCGAGAGTGCCGTGGCGAGCAGCCAGGCGCCGCTCGGACGGCGGCGCGTCAGCGACCACTCGAGTACACCGGCCAGGATCGGCGCCGAGCCGAGCGCGATGACCGTGCCCACCGCGACGCCGTTGCGGGCGGTGCCCAGGAAGAACAGCGGCTGGTAGAGCGCGAGGCACAGGCCCGTGAGCGCCATGAGAGCGAGCGGCGCTGCCGTGAGGCGGGGGCGCGGTGGGACCGTGCCGCGGCGGTGGGCACGCCGGGCGAGCAGGAACGCGATCACTGCGAGGCCGGTACCACCGAGCACAAGGCGCACCACTCCGATCGAGAGGGGGGTGGTGTTGTCGGGGCCGAGCGCCTGCGAGGTACCGGTCGTGCCGAAGAGGACGGCCGCGGCGAGCACGGCGAGGACAGGAAGCACCCTCCAGTTCTACCCGGTCGGCGTGGGGGCGTCGAACTGTCGCAAACCGCTGCATCCGCTCGCCAGATCGAGCGTTTCGTGACAGCTCGATGCGCCGAACCCCCGCCGGTAGGGTAGATGAGTGACTCTCCGGCTCCATGACACGAAGGCGCAGCAACTGCGCGACTTCGTGCCGAGCGAACCCGGACGCGTGTCGATGTACGTCTGCGGCCCGACCGTGCAGTCCGGCCCGCACCTCGGGCACCTGCGCGGCGCGCTCGCGTTCGACGTGCTGCGCGGATGGCTCGAGCACCGCGTCGGCCCCGTGACGTACGTCAGAAATGTCACGGATATCGACGACAAGGTGCTCGCGAATGCGACGCCCGACGAGACTTGGTGGGCGCTCGCCTACCGCATGGAGCGCGCCTTCGACGACGCGTATTCCGCGATCGGCATTCGTCCTCCGACGTATGAACCACGCGCGACGGCGTCGATTCCGCAGATGCAGGAACTGATCGCGCGGCTGATCGACGAGGGACACGCGTACGCCGCGGAGGGCGACGTCTACTTCGACGTTCGTTCGTGGCCCGAGTACGGCACGCTCACGCGTCAGTCGCTCGACGCCATGGAGGCCGCGGCCGACGCCGACCCGCGGGGCAAGCGCGATCCGCATGACTTCGCGCTGTGGAAGGGCGCGAAGGCGGACGAACCCGCCAGCGCGATCTGGGATTCACCGTGGGGCGCCGGCCGGCCGGGTTGGCACATCGAGTGCTCGGCGATGTCGCGCCGCTACCTCGGTCCCGAGTTCGACATCCACGGCGGCGGGCTCGATCTGCGCTTCCCCCACCACGAGAACGAGCTCGCGCAGTCTTCGGCCGCGGGCGACGCGTTCGCGCGGTATTGGGTGCACAACGGGCTCGTCACCGTCGACGGCCAGAAGATGTCGAAGTCGCTCGGCAACTTCGTGCTCGCCGAAGACATCCTGCGCGCCTACGACCCGCTCGTCGTCCGTTACGCACTTGTGTCGGCGCACTATCGTTCCAGCCTCGACATCACGGAATCTTCCTTCGCGGAGGCCGCGTCGGCCCTCGAGCGGCTGCGCACGTTCCTGGTCCGGCTCGGACGTGCCCGCGGTGGGGAGTACGGATGGTTCGCCACCGACCTGCCCGACGCCTTCGTCGCCGCGATGGACGATGACCTGGGTGTTCCCGAAGCGCTCGCGGTGCTGCACGAGACCGTGCGCGCGGGGAACGCGGCGCTCGACGCGGGAGACGTGGATACCGCGACCACCGCGGCGATTCACGTGCACACGATGGCCGGGATCCTCGGGATCGACCCCATGTCTGAGCGCTGGCGCGGGCATTCGGACGGCGCGGAGGCCCGCGCATTGCATACTCTGGTCACGAGCCTGATCGACCAGCGTGCGCGTGCGCGCGCCGGTAAGGACTGGGCCGCGGCAGACCGGATCCGCGACGCCGTCGCGGCGGCCGGCATCACTTTAGAAGACACCTCAGACGGCACGCATTGGAGCATCGATGGCTAAGCCAGGACGGCCCGGCGCGAGCAGGGGCAAAAAGGGACCCACAAAGGGCACGGGCGGAAAGAACAAGCGTTCGCTCGAAGGTCGTGGGCCGACGCCCAAGGCCGAGGATCGCGCGTGGCACCCCGCGGGTAAGCGCAAGGCCGCGGCCGAGCGCTTCGCTGCCGCGGGCGGCAAGGGGCGCCCCAGCTCGAACCCGAACTCGGGCCGCGCACCCCGCGCGAAGAAGGACGAAGAGACCGAGGTCGTCACCGGTCGCAACTCGGTGCTCGAGGCGCTCCGGGCGAAGATCCCCGCGACGGCCTTCTACATCGCGCAGCGCGTCGAGATGGACGACCGCGTGAAAGAGATGCTTTCGCTCGCGACGAACCGCGAGATCCCCGTGCTCGAGGTCACCCGCCCGGAGCTTGACCGCATGGCCGGCTTTGATGGCGTGCACCAGGGTGTCGCGCTCAAGGTTCCGCCGTACGAGTACGGACACCCTCAGGACCTGCTCGAGAAGGTCATCGACGCCGGCAAGCTGCCGCTTTTCGTCGCCCTCGACGGCATCACCGATCCCCGCAACCTCGGCGCGATCATCCGCTCGACCGCGGCGTTCGGCGGTCACGGCATCATCCTGCCGCAGCGTCGTTCGGCGAGCGTGAACAGCGCGGCGTGGAAGACCAGCGCGGGAGCGGCGGCGCGTACGCCCGTCGTGGTCGCACCGAACCTCACCTCGACCCTGAAGGACTTCAAACGCCAGGGCGTCTTCGTGCTCGGGCTCGACGGCGATGGCGATGTGTCGCTGCCCGCACTCGAGCTCGCCGACCGGCCGATCGTGATCGTCGTCGGCAGCGAGGGCAAGGGCCTGTCGCGGCTGGTGGCCGAAACATGCGACCAGATCGTGTCGATCCCCATCTCGGCCAGCACCGAATCGCTGAACGCCGGCATCGCGGCATCCGTCGCCCTGTATCAGGTGTCGACGCTGCGCGCGTCGGTCGGAGACTGAAGCACCCGCCTAGCCGCACGCGAAAGGATCACGGATGTCTCGCATCGCCGTCATCGGAGGAACCGGCTACGCCGGTAGTCACATCGTCGCCGAGGCGGTGGATCGCGGGCACACCGTGCTCTCTGTCGCCCGCACCGCGCCGTCCGAGCGCGTCACGGGTGTGACCTACATCGAGGGAACGCTGATGGACGTCCCGGGCCTCGTCGCCGAGATCCAGGGTGCCGAGGTCGTCGTCGTGTCGGTTCCCGCGCGGGGCGAGATGGCAGGACTCCTTCGTCCCGCCGTCGCCGAGCTCGTCGCAACCCTGCAGCCGGGAACACGGATCGGCGTGATCGGCGGGGCGGGCGGAAGCCTCTCCGCACCGGGCGGCCCCCGGGTCATCGATCTGCCGAGCTTCAACGACGAGTACAAGCCCGAGGCGTTCGAGGCGATCGGCATCCTCGAGGACTTGCAGGCCGGGGATCCGTCGATCGATTTCTTCTACGTCCACCCGGCGGGCGGGTTCGGAGCATGGAACCCGGGTGAGCGGACCGGGTCGTACCGTGACGGCGGCGATGTCATCGTGACCGACGCCGACGGGGAGTCGTTCATCTCGGGCGCCGACCTGGGCGTCGCGGTGCTCGATGAGATCGAGTCGCCGAAGCACTCGCGCGAGCGCTTCACGGTCGGGTACTGACTACTAGACGAGGTCGCGCCAGTCGACGGCGTCTGCCTCGGCGTCCGGCTCGATGGGCGCATCCTCGGGGATGACCGAGAGCGCCAGCGTCTCAGTTGGCGGGCCCATGATCGTGGCCTCGTCCCGGCGGTGACGCAGGACATCGTTGACGTACGACGTCAGGGCCTCGGCGAGCGGAACGGATGACCCCCGCTCCTGCGACATGTACCACCTGTGCTCCAGCACCTGGTGGAACACCTCGGCGGGCTCGAGCTTGGCGCGGAGATCGTAGGGGATGGCCTTGACGACGGGTTCAAAGACTCGCGTCAGCCACTCGTGGGCGACCATTTCTTCGTCGACGCCGAGGCGAGAGACGCGGGCGCGGAACTCGTCGAGGTCGTTCAGCAGGCGCCGTGCCTGGTTCTCTTCGACGTCGAGCCCGGTGAGCCGGATCAGGCGGCGCTGGTGGTGCCCGGCGTCGACGACCTTCGGTTGGATCGAAACGCGCGTGCCGTCGGGCGCGGCCTGGATGGACATCTCGCCGATGTCGAACCCGAGAGCATTCAGGCGCTGCACGCGTTCGGTGAGGCGCCACGACTCTGCCGACGAGAAGCTCTCTTGGTCCGTGAGTGCCGCCCACAGCGAGTGGTAGGACGAGAGGAT
>NZ_HG779737.1:0-1339 GCF_000582705.2 Microbacterium sp. C448 | reverse complement strand
GCCCGGCACCGCGCGCGAGCCACTTGGTGCTCGTCAATTCGGGAAGCCCCATGGGTCCCCGCGCGTGCAACTTCTGAGTCGAGATTCCCACCTCGGCACCGAAGCCGAATTCGCCACCGTCGGTGAATCGCGTGGATGCGTTGGCCATCACAACCGCGGCGTCCACCTCGGCCAGAAACCGCTCGGCGTGAGCGTCGTCATCCGTGATGATCGACTCGGTGTGACCGGTCGAGTATTCACGGATGTGCGCGAGCGCGTCGTCGAGGTCCTCGACGACGCGGATCGAGATATCCAGAGTGCCGTACTCGGTAGACCAGTCCTCGTCGGTCGCGGGGACGACATCCGAAACCAGAGCGGCAGTTCGCGCGTCGCCGTGCACCGTCACCCCCTGCTCCCGAAGTGCCGCGGCCACGGTCGGCAAGACGCGCTCGGCGGCAGACCCCACGACCAGCACGGTCTCGACGGCGTTGCACACGCTCGGGCGCTGCACCTTCGCGTTGACGACGATGTCGCGGGCCCACTCGAGCGGCGCCGACTCGTCGAGCACGATGTGCACCACACCAGCACCGGTCTCGATGACGGGAACGGATGACTCGGTCACAACCGTCTCGATCAGCTGAGCGCTGCCCCGGGGAACGAGGACGTCCACGAGCCCGCGCGCCTGCATGAGCTCGCGGGCACCCTCACGGCCGAAGTCGTCGACGGTCTGGATGGCTTCTGCGTCGATGCCCCGGTCGGCCAACGCGGTGCGCATGATGTCGACCAGAGCGGCGTTGGACTTCTCAGCAGCCGACCCGCCGCGGAGTACGACCGCGTTGCCGGAACGCAGCGCGAGGGCCGCGATGTCGACCGTCACGTTCGGCCGAGCCTCATAGATCGAACCCACGACACCGAACGGCACGCTGACCTTCTGCAGCACGACGCCATTCGGCAGCACCCGCTCATCCAGCAGCCGGCCGACAGGATCCGGAAGATCGGCGACGGCGCGCACGGCCTCAGCGAGGGCGGCTACGCGCGAAGCATCCAATCGCAGACGATCCTGCAACGACTCCGACAGCCCCGTCGCGCGACCGCGCGCCAGATCCTCGTCGTTCGCGGCGATGATCCGATCGGATGCCTCGTCGATCGCGTTTGCGATGGCCCGGAGCATGCCGGCCTTGTCGCCGTCACCGAGCAGACCGATGCTGCGGGAGGCAGACTTCGCCAGGCGCATCCGATCGCGGGCCGTCGTTTCACCCCAGGTGTCCGAAGAAGACTCGTCGCCAGGGATGCTCGACGTAGCGCTGGAGGCGGTGCTGGTCATCAGCCCAGTGTATCGACGGGCTCGGCGCTGCCGGCG
>NZ_HG779736.1:0-5925 GCF_000582705.2 Microbacterium sp. C448 | reverse complement strand
ACCGATACACCACGTCCCAGGACTTGACCAATCGACGAGGTTCAGCCGCGCGGTGATCTCGTCGCGCCGAGCGCTGATGAAGGCGGCGTAGTCGGGTCGCTCACCCTCGGCCGGTGCCGGGAAGGCGGCCCCCGTTGTCATCCCTCCACGATAGGTCGGTGGACGACGACCGGGGCCGCCGGTCGCAGCTGGGCGACGTATCAGGCGCGGAGCGCGCGGAGCCCGTCGATGAGCGGCGTGGTCGGGCGACCGATCAACCGCGCCAGCGTTCCGTCCGTGCCCGAGAGCACGCCACCGGCGATCGCCTGGTCGAGCCCGACGACGAAGCCAACCGTGCCCGAGTCCGCGCCTGCGGCCTCGAGTCCCGCTGCCAGCTGCTCGCTCGTCAAGCGCTGGTACGTGACCTCGCGACCGAGAACGACCGATGCCGCCGCGGCCAGGTCGTCGAAGGTCCATGCGACATCGCCGGCGAACTCGTAGACGTTTCCGACATGTCCGTCCTCGACGAGCGCCACGGCGGCGCCCGCCGCGTAGTCGACGCGACTCGCGCTCGCGATGCGCGCATCCCCCACGGAGGACGCGATCACCCCGGACTCGGCCGCACGCTCCAGGTCGCCCGCGTAGTTCTCGGTGTACCAGTTGTTGCGGACGATCACGGCGGGGAGCCCCGACGCCGTGATGGCCTCTTCCGTGGCGCGGTGGTCGGCTCCCAGCGCCCAGTCGAACGTCGTGGCCTGCGGGGCGCTCGTGTAGACGATTCGCTCCACCCCTGCCGCGGTCGCCGCTTCGATGACGTTGAGGTGACCCGCAACTCTCGCGCCAGGAGCGGAACCCGAGATGAGCAGGATCCGATCGATCCCCTCGAGGGCCGCCGCGACGGTGCCGGGCCGGTCGTAATCGAGTTCGACCGTACGGACGCCTCGCGCCGCAAGATCCTGGATCCGCTCCGGATTACGGGCTCCCGCGACGATCTCCGCGGAGTCCACTCCGCGAGTGAGCAAGGACTCGACGGCGAGTCGGCCGAGATGTCCGCTGGCGGCGGTGACGAGATAGGTCATGTGATTCCCTTTCATGCGACGGATGTCTCCTGTGCCAACATCTCCCATCGCAGCGCGCATTCCATTCATGGGGTACCCACCTTTCGGTAAGGTACCTACATGAGCGTAAGTCTTGCGGACATCCGCACTTCAAGCGGCGACGCCGTATTCACGGACGGGTGCCCCACGCGCACCGTGCTTGACCATGTGATGAGCAAATGGGGCGTCCTCGTGCTGCTCGCACTGAGCGAGGGGACCCGGCGGTGGGGAGTCCTGCGGCGCGAGGTCGAGGGGATCAGCGAGAAGATGCTCGCCTCGACCCTGCGCACGCTGGAGGCCGACGGACTCGTGAACCGGCAGTCCTACCCCGAGGTCCCACCGCGCGTCGAGTACGCGCTCACGGATCTCGGCCGAGACATGATGGAGCGCATGCTGCCGCTCATGGACTGGATCGCCGTCCACGCGCCCGCGATGCTGTCGCGAGCCGAGTGAGTCGGATCAGCCCTTGACGGCGTCGGCGATCGGGGTAGAACCCGCGTTGAACTCGATCGTCTGACCGACCGTTGACGGGTCCGCGAGGACGGCGGCGATGACCGCCGCGACGTCCGCTCGCGCGACCGTCCGCGACTCGCCGCCGACGTCGATGCGTCCCGTCGGCGGGTCGAGCGTCAAACCGCTCGGGCCGAGGATGGTCCAATCCAGCCCCGTCTGCTGCAGATGTTCGTCGGCGGCGGCCTTCGCCTCGGCGTAGGCGAAGAACGAGTTGTCCGCGGGTACCCCGTGATCGGGCCCGGCACCGAAGTACGACACCATGACGTAGCGCTTCGCCCCGGCTGCGTCCGCCGCATCCATCGAACGGATGGCGGCGTCGCGATCGATCGCGTACGTCCGCTCGGGGTCTCCCCCGCCGGCGCCCGCCGCCCAGACGATACCGTCGTGGCCGGCGAACAGCGCGGCGAGTTCTGCGCGGTCGAGGCTCTCGACATCGGCGACGACGGCGGTCGCGCCATCCCCCTCGACATCGGCTGTGTGCTCAGCGTTGCGGATGACGGCCGAAACCCCATCTCCGCGTGCGGCCAACAGCGGGGTGAGCAGGCGGGCCACCTTGCCGTGACCGCCGATGATCAGAATCCGGGACATGCGAGCCTCCTCGATCGTTCGGAACGATCCAGCCTATGCGCGCCCCGCACCCAGGGGGCCGGTACCGGCATACCGTGGGGGGATGCGCGTGTCATCCGCCATCCGTGCCCCGCACCGAGCACCCGTTCTGCAGGTCGCCAAGTCAGCTGTTGCAACGGTCTCGGCGTGGCTGATCGCGGACTGGATCGTTCAGGGTCCGCCCCCCGTCTTCGCCGCGATCGCCGCCCTGCTGGTGGTGCAGCCGAGCCTGAACCAGTCGTTCAGCAAGGCCATCGAGCGGAGCGTCGGGGTGATCGTCGGCGTCGTCATCGCGTCGGCGCTCGGGATCGCCTTCGGCGAATACACCTGGGTCATCCTCGTTTCGATCGTCGTCGCGCTGATCGTCGCCTGGCTGGCCCGCGCGACCTCGGGAACCGCAAACCAGGTGGCGATCAGCGCGCTCCTCGTCCTCTCTCTCGGCGCCGCGACTCCGGGATACGCGCTGGACCGCGTGCTCGAGACGATCATCGGTGCCGCGATCGGAATCATCGTCAACGTCATCCTGGTCCCGCCCGTCGCGGTCGCTCCCGCCCATCGCGCCGTGGATGCGCTTGGCGAAGAAGTGGCCGCATCCCTCGAGCGTCTGGCATCGGCCCTTGAACATCCGCGTTCACGAGCGGATCTCGAAGAGCTCCTGCTGACCGCCCGGCTGATGCGGCCGATGCGCGACGCGGCCGAGAACGCGATCGCGGCGGGGCGCGAATCCCTGACCCTGAACCCCCGGGCGCGCCGTCACCGCGAAGAGCTGGCGAGCCTCGGTTCGGTGCTCGATCGCCTCGGACCCATGGTCACTCAGGTCATCGGGATGACCCGCGCCTTCTATGACCACTATGACCCGACGATCGCCGACGAGCCCACCGTGCGGGCGATAGCCGACCAGTTGCGGCGGGCCGCACATGACGTCCGCCTCGACCTCAGGGGTGTTGACACCGCCCCGACGGAAACGATCGATACGGGCGACGCCACGGGCCCGGCGCTCACCGCTCCTTTGGCGATCCCCACCCCGTCGCCGGATCACTGGATACTGATCGGTTCGCTGCTCGAGGATCTGCAGCGCATACACGCGACGCTCTCACGCGCCGTGTAGCGCCCCGGCGGAATCTTCGAGGTGGGCATCCATCTCGGAGACGATCTTTGCGACGGCGACGCGACCGGCACGGTTGGCGCCGATCGTCGAGGCCGAGGGGCCGTACCCGATCAGGAACAGGCGCGGTTCGTCGGTCGCGCGACTGTCGGCAACGCGGATGCCGCCGCCCGGAACGCGGATCCGCAGCGGTGCGAGGTGGTCGAGAGCGGCACGAAAGCCGGTCGCCCACAGGATCGCGTCGGCCGCGACGAACGAACCGTCCGGCATCCGCACCCCGTGCTCTTCCATCGACACGAACATCGGATGCCGCACCAGCACACCGCGCGCCTCGGCCGCCCGCGCCCAGGGCGTCCAATGCATCCCGGTCACAGAGATCACACTCCCCGGCGCGAGCCCCTGGCGCACGCGTTCGTCAACACCGGCGATCGCCGCGACGCGCGCGGGGATGTCGAAGTCATCGTCGATCCATTCCGGCGCGCGGCGCGTGACCCAGAACGTGTCGGCGACGTGTGAGAGCTCGTCGAGCAGTTGGATCGCAGACACCCCTGCCCCGACGATCACGACCCGTTGACCTGCGAACTCATCAGCCGACACGTAGTCGGCAACGTGGAGCTGGCGTCCGCGGAAGCGCTCCTGGCCGGGGTAGTGCGGCCAGAACGGTTTGGTCCATGTGCCTGTGGCGTTGATCACGTAGCGCGCAGAATAGGTCGCCCGCTCCGTCCGCACCCGCAACCGCCCGTGCGGATCGTCGTCTTCGCGCTCGATCGCCCGAACGGGTTCGGGGCGATGCACGCGCAGGTCGAAGCGCCGCTCGTACTCGGCGAAATAGTCGGGCAGGATGTCTCGGCTCGCGGCCGTCGGATCCGCGGGCGGCACGGCAAACCCGGGCAACTCGTGGATCCCGTTGACCGTCCCCATCCGGAGCGACTGCCAGCGATGCTGCCAGGCACCCCCGGGTCCGTCGTTCGCATCGAGGACGACGAACGTACGCGCGTCCGGTGACGCATCCGACGAGGGGGTGTCGAGCGGGACGAATCCGCGGCGCCTCAGGTGGTAAGCAGCCGACAAACCGGCCTGACCCGCACCGATCACGACGACGTCGACGGCCAGCGCTTCCACGCCCATGCGAACCTCGGCCGGCCGCGCGCTATTCCAGCGTCAGTTGAGGGCGCGCGTCGACGACGGGATGAGCCCGTCGGCGTAGAGGTCGATCGCAACGTCCTGCAGGGCCGTCAGGGCGACCCGCTGCGTCATCGGACCGTACGAGATTCGCGCCACTCCGAGCGCCTCGTACTCGGCGGCCGAGAGTGAGCCCGGCAGCCCGATCACGCTCAGCTTGCCCGTGCCGAGGCCTGCCACGAGGTCGCGGGTCGTCTCGGCATCGAGGATTCCGGGTACGAAGACGAGGCTCGCGCCCGCGTCCAGGTAGGCCCGCCCACGCTCGATCGCGTCGGCGATCGATGCTTCACGGGGACGATCTCCCGCGCGGACGAAGGCGTCGGTGCGCGCGTTCAGCACGAAGGGAACACCCTCGGACTCGCCCGCGGCGATGATGGCGCGCACGTTCGCGACGGATACGTCGAGCGGACGCAGCCGGTCTTCAACGTTCGCGCCGACGACGCCCACGCCGATGGCGCGTCGCGTGGTTTCGCCCGCGTTGCCGTAGCCCGCGTCAAGGTCAGAACTGACGGGCAGATCCGTCGCGGCGACGATGCGCCCCACCATGTCGAGCATGACGTCCAGGGGGATGTTCTCGCCGTCCTCGTAACCGAAGGTCGCCGCGATCGAGTGCCCCGCAGTGGCGAGGGCCTTCGTCTCGGGCAACGCCGCGACCGCCCGCGCCGATACGACATCCCACACGTTCACGACCCGGAGGATCTCCGGTGCGGTGTGCAACTGCTCGAGGGACTGGGCCTTTTCTACCTGGTTACTCATGCTTCCACGCTAACGCGGGCCCGCGGGTGACGGGCCGAGCACCCCGCGGTCGCTGAGCCTCACGCGCGGTGGCTGAGCCTCACGCGCGGTCGCTGAGCCTGTCGAAGCGACCAGCCGGGCCTACCACCCGTTCGAGCCCGGCACACCCTTGAAAGGACCGGCTATGGCCGCCGTGATCCATCCGCCGTAGAAGCCTCCCGGCTGGGGTACGACGCGCTCGCCATCGACGGTGCATTCGTCCATGTCTGCGGCGTACACGGCTACCCGGTCCGCGAGAACCTCGAACCCAGGCGAGGGAGTCGGATAGTTCCACCCGGCGCGTGGCACGACGGCGCCCCCGACGACAACGTCGAAGTAGCGCGCGGCACCCTTCCACTCGCAGAACGACGAACCGGACGCGGGCACGAGGGCCCCGTCGGTGAAGTCCGCGATCGGCACGTAATAGACGGGCGGATGACTCGTCTCGAGCACGCGCACGACATCGCTGGTGTCGAGAATCCGGACACCGCCGAGGACGATGGTCACGGCCGCGTCGACCCGCTCGACGCGGGGTGGGCGCGGGTAGTCCCACACCGATTCCTGTCCGGGGGCAACGGGGTCGGGTGTGGGACGGCGCATCCGTCAACGCTAACGGCCCCCGCACATGCGAGGGCGCTTAGCCTCGATCCACCGATGAGCCTTCGGTGG
>NZ_HG779735.1:0-398 GCF_000582705.2 Microbacterium sp. C448 | reverse complement strand
ACATCGACGACCCACCCTCCCGCGTCCGCTTCACCCCGACAGGCCCCCCGCCACCCTTCTAGGCACCACCATGCCTCGCGCGCATTTCCTGCTCGTTGAGCGAGCGCAGCGATACGAAACGACGACCCCATCTATGGCCGTGGGGAGAGCCCAGCAAGCCGAACCGCCCTGGCGCACCCGATCGTTGAGCGACACTTCGACTCGCTCCGCTCGCTCAGTGCGGGTCTCCGCGAGACGAAACGGAGCCTGCCGCCGGTCGTTGAGCGAGCACACTGATACGAAACGACAACCCCGCGCCCGCACACACGTTTCGACTCGTCGCTGCGCTCCTCGCTCAACGACCGAGCCAAACCCGCCGAACTGTCACGAACTGCTGCATCCGAGTCGGCGGTTTCAGG
>NZ_HG779734.1:0-20272 GCF_000582705.2 Microbacterium sp. C448 | reverse complement strand
CCGCCAGTGTCGGGTACGCGGGTCGCGCGGGCAAGTCATCGAGCCAGAACGAGCTCTGCCGGGTGCCGGTGAGGGCGTGCCGGATGACGGATGCGGGGGGCTTCTGGCGTTCGAAGACGGTCGTGCCCACGGGTATCACCCTTTCCGGAGTGGCTATCGCCCCATCCTGGCCTGTCTGGGGTGCCGCGTCGACTACTGGGCGCTTGCTCGTCGGTCGCGGCGTCGACCGAGGCTGAAACCTGCAAGGGCGAAGCCGGCGGCGATCAGGATGGCCACTGCAGAGGCCGCGGTGATCGAGGTGGGAGACTCCGCGCCGCCGACGACCGCTCCGATGGCCGGCCCCGCGGCGATCCCGAGATTGAAGAGCACCACGATCCCCGCTCCCGCGAGGTTGCGTGTGCGGGGGGTCGAGGTACGCATCAGGATCGTTTGGAGCAGCGGGAAAACCGCGCCGAGCGCGAATCCCCACACCATGAGCGCGACGATGACCGTCGGAAGGCTACGTGAGGCGACGGTCAGCGCGACGAAGGCCGTGACGAGAACGATCAGGACCACCAGCAACGACCCACGCGGGTACCGGTCCGCCGCCACCGCTGCCGCGACGACGCCGAGCAGACCCGCGGCGCCATACACGAACAGCAGCCCGGCGGCCCATCCGGCCTCGATGGACGCGGATACCTCGAGGTAGGGCCGGATGTAGGTGAACGACGCGAACTGCGCCGTCGCGATCAGGACGGCGACGATGCCGAACGCCGCCAGGGCGGGCAGGGACGGGTCGCGGAACACGCTCGACCGCTCGCCGTGCGTCGCGGTTGACGCCAGGTACGGGGGCATCTTCAGCACAACGACGGCGCCGAGCAGGAGGGCGATGGCACCCAACCCGACAAAGGCGGCGCGCCATCCGAGGCCCTGTGCGACCAGGGTCGCGAGGGGAAGCCCGATGATCGTGGCGGCGGTGCCGCCGCCGGTCACGATTGCCAGCCCCCGACCGAGGTGCGCCGGGGAAAGAAGGGCGGTGGCGTAGACCATGACGACCGCCCAGAAGGCGCCGTGCGCTATCGCGGCCAGGATCCTCGTCGCGAAGGCGAATTCGTACCCCGGAGCGAACGCGGTTGCGACGTTCGCGAGCGCGAAGGCGGCCAGGGCAACGGCGATCACGAGCCGGCGGTCGAATCGAGCGGTCGCGCGAGTGAGAGGGATGCTCGTGACGATGACGGTCAACGCCCATACCGAGATGAGCAATCCGATCTGGGCCGACGACACACCGAGGTCGGCCGAAAGCTCCGGCATCAGACCGGCGGGTAGCGACTCGGCGGTGACCGTCACGAGCACGCCGAAGCTCAGCAAGAGCAGGGCGCGAAGGGGGAATCGGGAGACGGGCGCGGACGTCTGGGCCGCGGCCGTTGAGGTGCTCATGCACCCAGGCTAAACTCTGACATCAATGTCAATGTCAATCTCCGACCGGTGGAGGGTCTCGTGAAGATCGGCGAGCTGTCCGCGCGGACGGGAATCCCGCCTCGGATGCTGCGGTATTACGAGCAGCAGGGGCTGCTGGAATCCGAGCGTGCCCTCAACGGCTATCGCGCCTACGGCGAGGCGGACGTGCAGCGGGCGCTGCGTGTTCGAGGCGTTGTGCAGGCGGGGCTGTCGACACGGATGGCGCGCGTCGTGCTCGACATCGAGCGCCAGTGCGAACTCGAGTCGCCACCCGAATGCTCGCTCGCGCTCGCCGAAGAACTCGCGGGCGAACTCGAGGCGCTCGAGGAGCGGCTCGCCTGCCTGACCAAGAGTCGGGATGCCGTGGCCCGCTACCTCGAACTGTCGCGTCACGGCGACGTCGTCGCCGCTCTGTCCGCAAACCAGGTCGCGCGGCCCGCCTAACCGCGCTCGCTCAGGCGCGGTGGCGTCGGATTCGGATCGGCCCCTTCGCGGTCGAGGGGTCGACGACCTGGCCGCGCTGGGTGATGTCAACCTCGCCCGCCACGACGAGTCGGCGGGCGGCGCGGCGCGCGGGCTCCATCAGATCGCGCCACTCTTCGCCGCCGATCGCGCGCGCAGCATCCGACGGACAGATCGTCGAGGTGGCGGCTCGGTTGGCGAGCAACGTCAGGATGGTTCGCTCGAGCTCGCGGTCCTGGGTCGTGACCCCGCGGGTGCGACAGGCATCCGAGCAATACTTCACGGCGTCCCAATTCTTCGCCCACTTGGCTCGCCACTGCATTTCACGGCCGCAGGATGCGCACGTCTTCGTGCTTTCGCTGTGGACGGCCATGCGATCCAGTGTGCCTCAGCGTTCGGGCGTCGGGGCCGGTGCACCCCGCGCCCCGGTGATGGCAGCCTCGACGACCGCGGCGGCGAGCGCATCGATCACGGGCTCGGGCTGCCACTGCAGCGGCCCGTGCACGGCGATCTCTGCGAACCCGTGGACCGCTGCCCAGCACGCCCACTCAGCGTGGGGGCGGCGCTCCGGATCGAGGGCGCCCGTGTCGCGCATGGTGTCGAGCGCATCGAGCAGCAGCTGGAACGGCGGTACGACCTCATCGTCGAGCGTCACGATTCCGGCGCTCGGCTGCTCATCCTGTACCGCAAATGCCAGCGTGAACCATCCGCGCTCCGTGCGTGCGAAGTCGATGTACGCGAGCCCGATTCGGCGCAGACGCTCAACCGCGGCGTCGGCGGGGGAGAGACCGGAGGGAGCCGCGTCGATACGGGCACGGATCGCATGGGCGAGTGCGAGTTGAGCCTCGGCCGCCACGGCGCGGATGAGGTCCTGACGATCCGCGAAGTGTCGGTAGGCGGCGTTCGGCGAGACCCCGACGGCACGGGTCACCTCGCGCATCGTCACGGCGTCCAAGCCCCCCGCGCGGGCGCGCTGCACGCCCTCCACGACGAGCGCGTGTCGGAGGTCACCATGATGATAGGTCCGCGCCTGAGTCGTCTGTCGTTTCGCCATTGCGTCCGTTATGTCGGCTGTGTACGGTGTGAGCAAGTGATGTGAACGGTGTACACATCCAGACTAGACCTCTCCGGCGATCTGCCGACGATTTCACGACACGACAAGCTTGAGACCGAAGAAGGAATCCGCATGACCGAACCCGTCGCAGGCGCCGCTGCCCTCCAGAATCACGGCACGGTGCGCGCGTTCTATCAGGTGCTCGCGAATACCGCGATCGCGAACGTGACCTCGAGCTACCTGTGGTGGGCCCTGACGTTCTGGGCCTATCTCGAAACGCGGTCGGTGCTCGCGACCGCGATCATCGGTGGGTCGTACATGCTGCTGGTCGCCGTCTTCGGCGTCGTGTTCGGGGTGATCGTCGACCGCACCAAGAAGAAGGCCGTGATGGTGCTGTCGAGCATGATCACGCTCGTCACATATCTGCTCGCGGGTGCGCTGTACCTGTCGTTCCCGGAGAACGTGCTCGTCGACTGGGGTGGCCCCTGGTTCTGGGTGTTCGCGGGCGTCATCCTCGTCGGCGGTGTGGTCGAGAACCTCCGCAACATCGCGCTCTCGACGACGGTCACGCTGCTCGTGCCCTCCGATCGCCGCGACCGCGCGAACGGGCTCGTGGGGGCCGTGCAGGGCATCGCGTTCATGGTGACGAGCGTGTTCTCGGGTCTGTCGGTCGGGCTGCTCGGCATGGGCTGGACCGTCGTGATCGCGATCGTCGCGACGGCACTCGCGCTCTGCCACCTCTTCTTCGTGCCGATCCCCGAGCGCGGCATCGCGCGCGTCGAGGGCGCACCGAAGGACTTCGGATTCCGCGGCGTCATCCCCGCGATCGTCGTGGTGCCGGGGCTCCTCGCCCTGATCCTGTTCTCGACGTTCAACAACCTCGTCGGCGGCGTGTTCATGGCCCTGATGGACCCGTACGGGCTGACCCTCTTCTCGGTCGAGGTGTGGGGCGTGGTGCTCGGCGTCACGAGCATCGGGTTCATCCTCGGTGGCGCGCTCGTCGCGAAGTTCGGGCTGGGCAAGAACCCGGTCCGCACGATGCTCCTGGTCAACATCGGCATCGCGCTGCTCGGCATGACCTTCGCGATCCGCGAGTGGTGGTGGCTCTACGGGCTCGGGATCCTGGTGTTCATGTGCCTGATGCCCATCGCCGAGGCGGCCGAGCAGACGATCATCCAGCGGGTTGTGCCGTTCGAGAAGCAGGGCCGCGTCTTCGGGTTCGCCGCGAGCATCGAGTCCGCGGCGGCGCCCCTGTCGTCGTTCCTGATCGGACCCCTCGCGCAGTTCTGGCTCATCCCGTTCATGAACACGCAAGAGGGTCAGGACTCGCTCGGATGGCTGCTCGGCCCGGGAGAGGCCCGAGGTATCGCGCTGGCGTTCGTGGCCGCGAGCGCCGTGCTGCTCGTCGTCGTGCTGCTCGCGTTCGTGTCGAAGCCGTACCGGCGCCTGTCGTCGGCGTATGCAGCGGCTCCGCCGTCGATCGAGGCGGAAGTCGGAGCCGCGTCGAGAACTGGCGGCGCTCCCGAGATGGAAGTCACACACCTGCCCTCGACGCGCTGATGTCGCGGTTCGTGCGTCCCGTCACACGAGCAGTGAGAGCACGAAGTTCCAGATGCAGATGAACGCGAGCATTCCGAGGCTGTAGAGAATCGACGCACGCAGGATCTCGCCCTCGCGCCCCGACAGCCCGACGGCTCCCGCCGCGATCGCGATGGACTGCGGCGAGATGACCTTGGCCGTGTTGCCACCGGCCGTGTTCGCGGCGACCAGGAGGCCAGGTGACACGTCGATCCGCTCGCCCGTCGCGACCTGCAGGGGTGCGAAGAGGGTGTTGTTGTTGACCACGGAGCCGGTCAGGAACACCCCGATCCATCCGATGATCGGGGCGATCAGCGGGAAGATCGGACCGACCGCCGCGAGCGCGACGCCCATGGAGGTCGTACCGCCCGAGAAGTTCGCGATGTTCGCCAGCACCAGGATGACCGCGATCAGTGCCAGCGCCTGCCAGAGCTCGGCGAGCGTCTTACCGAGTTGACCGAAAAGATCTCGAACCTTCATGGTCGGCATCACCAGGAACGAGACGATCACGGCGAGAAGGATCGCGGTGCCCGTGGCATTGATCGGGGTGAAGTTCCACGTCGCGGTGACAGGGTTGCCGGCAGCGGTGGAGACGGCGTCCGTCAGCCCCGGCATGGGGAACATCAGGACGGTCGCCGCCAGGGCGCCGTCGGGCGCGAACAGGGCCTTGAACGCCGGGATGCTCCACACGGCGACGAACGCGGTGAGGATGTAGAAGGGGCTCCAGGCGGCCACGATCTGCCCGAGCGAATAGCGCGTGGGCGCGGGTGCCGTGCCGCCGTCCTCGCGGAAGATGTGCTTCGGCTGCCACACCCGCCCGAAGACGAAGATGGCGACCATGGTGGCCAAGCCCGCGCCGATATCGGCGAGTTCGGGTCCGAGGAACCACAGGATCGATCCCTGCACGCCGCTGAACACCAGGGTCGCGACGAGCGCGGCGGGCCAGGATTCGCGCAGCCCCTTCCAGCCGTCCAGGATCATGACGAGCAGGAACGGGATGAGCAGGGTCAGCGGCTGCAGCAGCAGGACGAGCGCCTGCGACAGCTCCATCACGGGGATGCCGCTTACCTGCGACGCAACGATCACGGGGATGCCGATCGCCCCGTACGCGCCGGCGGCCGCATTGGCGACGAGTGAGATCATCGCGGCCTTAACGGGGCGGAATCCGAGTTGTACGAGCAGGGCGGCGCAGATCGCGATGGGCACGCCGAATCCGGCCGCGCCCTCGAGGAAGGCGCCGAACGCGAAGCTGATGAGAAGCACCTGGATGCGCTGATCGGGCGAGATGCCGCCGATCGAGCCGCGGATGACATCGAAGCGTCCGCTCGCCACCGCCAGCCGGTACAGCCACACGGCCATCACGATGATGAAGGCGATCGGCCAGATGGCCGTGAGCAGCCCGAGCAGACCCGCGCCCCCGGCGGCCGTGACGGGCATGCCGAACACCCAGAGGGCGATGACGATCTCGACCGCGAGGGCTATCAGGGCCGCGTAGATGCCCTTCAGCCGCAGCGCGACCAGGCACACCAGGAACACGACGATGGGGATGGCTGCCACGAGAGCGGATAGGGCGATGGAATCGAGCGGATCAATGTCTTGCGTCCACATGTCAGTGGTGTCCTCTCGCGGGTGTCATCTCACCCTGGCGTGCCCGGTCCTGCCCGCGCTAGGGCCGGAGCGAATCAGTCGGGCGGATATCTCGGACGTAGACTCGGACGCTATGGCCGCAGGCGCAGTAATCCACACGTTCGCGGTGCAACTCGCCGATGTCGACCGCGGTGTCTACGACGAGGTGACGCTTCGGGTGGCGAGGCATCCGTCCGAAACCGACGCCTACATGATGACGCGCGTGCTGGCGTATCTGCTCGAGTTCGAAGAGGGCATCACGTTCAGCGAGGGGATCTCGTCGACGGATGAACCCGCCGTGCTCGTGCGCGACATGACCGGGCACATCACGGCCTGGATCGAGATCGGTGCCCCGGATGCGGCGCGCCTGCACTACGGCAGCAAGCTCGCCGACCGCACCACGGTCTACACGCACCGGGATCCCGCGAAGGTTCTCGCAGCGTTGGCGGGCAAGCCGATCCACCGCGCCGATACGATCACGCTGCACAGCTTCGACCCGGGATTCATCGACGACGCGGTTGCCGCGCTCGCCCGCCGCAACACGATGACCCTTTCGGTCACGGAGCGGCAGATCTACCTCGACCTGAACGGCGCGAGCGCGAGCTCAGGAGTGCATGATCACGCGCTCGTGCCGTAGGTCGGTTCTCGGCTAGCGGTTCTTGACCCGCGTCACGGCGTCGGTGTTCTCGACCCGGCTGCTCGCGGCCTTCTTGTCGGCCTTCGCGGTGCGCTTCTCCTTGAGGGTCTTGGAGGCTGCGGTCTTGCCGCTTTCTTTACGCGCGAACTTGTCACCCATGGACGTGCTCCTTCGAGAGCCGCGGTGACCCTGTGTGGCTGACGCTACACGTCCGGCAAGCGAATCAGCCGGGCTAGATCTCCGCGGGCAGGAAGTACTCGCGGGCGAGCGGGGCGATTTCGAGCGCGTCCGCATCGGCGCGGGTGATCCACCGCAACTCGGCGATCTCGGCCGCAGCTTTCGGCTCCTGATCGCCGATGTCGGCGCCGAAGACATCCGCCACCACCTCAAAACCCGGCTCGTTCGCGGCGGCGGCGGTGAACTCGCCGAGCGGACGCAGGTCGGCGGGAGCGACCCGGATGCCGACCTCTTCCGCCAACTCGCGGGACAGGGTCTCGGCGGCGCTCTCGCCCGCCTCGGGCTTGCCACCCGGCTGCATGAACGCGGTCGTGCCCGTCTTCCGGACCACGAGCAGTCGACCCGCGGCGTCGGTGATGACGGCCGCCGAGACGCGGATGCTGCGGGCGGGTGGCGCGCTGGGGGTCACACGCCCATGGTCCCACGCCCATGGACCTACGGTGCGGCCGTTGCGGGACTACGGCTCTGCGAGAGGACGCAACATGCCGTGGGCGGTCGAGGTACCCCCGTCAGAGCGTCCTCTCGGATGCTCTGACGGGGGTACGTCGCGACCTGCGCGACACGTCGCGACGTGCGCGAGACGCCGCGACGTAGAATCGCGTGTGCCCGACGAGACCTCCGCCCTTCCCGATCCGCCCCCGAGTGGCATCGACCCCGCAGAACTCGCGATCACGCTGAAGGTACTCGCCGGAATGTCGGACGTCGATCAGACGCATCCGGATTACATCTCGGTCCGCCAAGCGACGGCGGCGATGTTCAAGGCCGTCAAGAAGGTCCGTCGGCGCGAGATCCGCGATGCGATCGCACAGGCCGACCGCGAGGTTGTCGCCGCCACCGCGACAGGCGCGCCCGACCGGATCGACGACGAAACCCGCGGCATCCCGATCAGCACCGCGACCACCGCACCCACAGCGGGAACTCTTCTGAAGGCGCGCGGCTGCTACATCTGCAAAAAGCCGTACACACTCGTGGATGCGTTCTACCACCAGCTCTGCCCCGAATGCGCGGCGATGAGCCACGACAAGCGCAACGCCCGCACCGACCTGACCGGCCGGCGCGCGCTGCTGACCGGCGGCCGAGCGAAGATCGGCATGTACATCGCCCTGCGCCTGCTGCGTGACGGTGCCCACACGACGATCACGACGCGCTTCCCCCGCGACGCCGTGCGGCGCTTCAGCAGTCTTCCCGACTCGGCCGAGTGGATCGACCGGCTGAAGATCGTCGGCATCGACCTGCGCGACCCCGCACAGGTCATCGGGCTCGCCGACGACGTCGCGGCGGCGGGAACCCTCGACATCCTGATCAACAACGCGACCCAGACCGTCCGGCGCTCGCCGGGGGCGTACCAGCCGCTTGTCGACGCCGAACTCGCGCCGCTGCCGGATGGCCCGCTGCCCGAGCTGATCACGTTCGGCCACACGAACGACCCGCACCCGCAGGCGCTCGAGCGCTCGGTCACGGCTCATCCGATCCTCGCCGCGGCGGCCTCGCGCGCCGACGAGCTGACCGAGCAGGCGATGGCCGCCGGGTCGAGCTCACTCGATCGGCTCGCCGCCGGAACCGCGATAGACGCGGGCGGACTCGTGCCCGACCTCGACCACATCAACTCGTGGACCCAACGCGTCGACCAGGTCGATCCGCTCGAGATGCTCGAGGTGCAGCTCGCAAACACGACCGCGCCATTCCTGCTCGTCTCGCGGCTGAGGCCTGCGCTCGCCGCGAGCCCCGCGCCGCGCACGTACATCGTCAACGTCAGCGCCATGGAAGGGGTGTTCGGTCGCGGCTACAAGGGCCCGGGCCATCCGCACACCAACATGGCCAAGGCCGCCGTCAACATGCTCACGCGCACGAGCGCCCGCGAGATGTTCGAGACCGACGGCATCCTGATGACGAGCGTCGACACCGGATGGATCACCGACGAGCGCCCGCACCCCACAAAGGTGCGCCTCGCCGAAGAGGGGTTCCACGCACCCCTCGACCTCGTCGACGGTGCCGCTCGCGTGTACGACCCGATCGTCCGCGGCGAGGCCGGCGAGGACCTGTTCGGGGTGTTCCTGAAGGACTACGCGCCCGGCGCCTGGTGATGCTCCCGGCGCCCGGACGACGGGTGGTCGTGCGCTACCTACTGCCCTCGGGGCAGGCGACGGATGCGCTGGGCGTGCTGCTGAGCGAGGACGCGACAACGGTGGTGGTGGACGGCAAACGGGGGATCGTGCGCATCCCCCGATCCGCGATCGTCGCGGCAAAGGAGGTCCCGCCCCCGCCGGAGCCGCGTGATCGGCGTGGGCGCCTGTACCCCTGAGCCACCCTCGACGTCAAGGGCCCACGGTGGCGCGAGGGTACGCCTAGCGTCGTAGGCATCGGGGAAAGGAACACCGCATGAGCTCGCGTGAAGCAGACATCGCAGGCAAGACCGTGGTCGTCACCGGCGCCACCAGCGGACTCGGGCGGGGCACGGCGCTGCGGCTGTCGGAACTCGGCGCTCGGGTCGTGGTTGCGGCTCGACGCGGCGACGTGCTCGATGAACTCGTCGCCGAGATAGTGGCTCATGGTGGCGACGCAGTCGCCGTCGCGGCGGATGTCAGCTCGATCACGGACGTCCGCGTCATCGCCGAGACCGCCATCGAGCGGTTCGGCGGGTTCGACGTATGGGTCAACAACGTCGGGATCGGAGCACTCGGGTTCTTCTGGGACGTCCCGATGGAAGACCACTCCCGCGTCATCGACGTGAACGTCACCGGCCTGATGAACGGGGCGCACGTGGCGCTGCGGCACTTCCTGGATCGCGGCGCGGGCGTGCTTGTGAACATCGGATCGGTGGAGAGCGAGGTGCCGCTGGCGTACCAGTCGAGCTACGCGGCTTCCAAGGCCGCCGTCCTCAGCCTCAGCCGCTCACTGAACGAGGAGCTTCGCCTCGCGGGACACTCCGACACCATAAAGGTGGGGACGGTCATGCCGTGGGCCATCGACACGCCCTGGTGGGACCACGCGGCGAACTACACGGGGCGCACCGCTCGCATGGCCGCGATGGACGATCCGGCCGAGGTCGTCGACGCGATCGTCGAGGCATGCGTCAATCCCCGTGAACGTCAGCCCGTCGGGTGGAAAGCCCGCGGAGCGGATGTCTCGCACCGGCTGGCTCCGGACCTGACGAAGAGGGTGTCGGCAAAGATCATCGACGCAGAGTCCGCGAAGGGCGACCCCGCCCCCGAGACGACCGGCTCGATCTACACCTCGACGCGCGTGGGCACGACTGTCGATGGCGGCACGCGCGAGCGCATGAAGCGCGAGGATGCCTCGTCCGCGACGGATGCCGACCCCGCGGGTTGTTGACAGCTGCGCACCCATGCAGCCCGCCGTGGTGCGTGACCTAGAGCGGTGTGTTGCGTCCTTTCGCATGGAGAAGTGAGCGCGTCCGCCCACGCCCATTCAGCGGGACTGAAAGTTTCCGTCCCGCGGAATGCGGCGTTGAGCGCGCCCGCATCGGCGACGAGGGTGATTCCACTGTTCTCAG
Source organism: Microbacterium sp. C448 (assembly GCF_000582705.2). Taxonomy (NCBI): domain Bacteria; kingdom Bacillati; phylum Actinomycetota; class Actinomycetes; order Micrococcales; family Microbacteriaceae; genus Microbacterium; species Microbacterium sp. C448. The sequence continues at coordinate 9,727 of NZ_HG779734.1, read as the reverse complement.
AGCGGTGAATCAAAGGAGATCCGATGCTCGACGTTCGCGTCGCCCTCATCACGGGCTGTGGCAAATCCGACGGAGTCGGGCAGGCCATCGCGCGCCGCCTCTCAGACGACGGTTTCGCGGTGGTCGTGACGGATCGGGAGCCGGGTGGGGTTCGCAATCAGGGGGATGCGGATGCCGCACCGGGCAGCGGTATCGATGTCTTCGTCGCGTCACTCGAGGCGGAAGGCCGGACCGCCGTCGCCCTCGTCGGAGACATCGGCGACCCGGCGGACGTCACCCGCATGCTCGAGACGGTCGACGAACGCTTCGGTCGCCTCGACGTGCTCGTGAACAATGCCGCAGCACCCCAGGGGCCCGATCGCGCCGATATCGGCGAGCTGAGCCTCGAGGCCTGGAACGAACTCATCCGCGTCAACCTCACCGGAACGTTCCTGATGTGCCAGGCGGGCGTCGCACTCATGCGGCGAGGCCGCTACGGCCGCATCATCAACATCTCTTCCATGGCGGCCATCACCGCGGCGCCGCGCTCCGTACCCTACTCGGCGGCGAAGGCCGGCATCCTGGGTCTCACGCGCGCCCTGTCGATGGATGTCGCACGGTGGGGCATCACGGTGAATGCGATCGCCCCAGGCCTGGTCGGCACGAGCCGCTCGATGCTCGGAAGGCGCGACACGGACCGCGAGGAGCACCTCCGCGCGAGCGCCCGCAAGGTCGCGGTCGGCAAGGTCGGGATGCCCGTCGACATCGCGAACGCCGTGGCCTTCTTCGCCGACGAGCGGACGAGTCACGTGACGGCCCAGACGATGCAGATCGACGGTGGCGGGAACAGTTCGTTTCCCCTGAGCGGACCGGACGACGGGGATGACGCGGGGGAGGGCCGCTGATGCGTGCACTCGTCGGACGCATCGCCCGGTTGCTCATCTCTTCGGTGCTGCTCTTCGTCGCCGTGATCACCGTGCTGTTCCTGTTGCTCGAACTCGCCCCCGGCAATCCCATCCAGAGCCTCGTCGGCGATGTCCCCATCTCGCCCGCCTTCGAGGCGCAGATCACGGCGGCGTTCGGACTCGACAAGCCGCTCTGGGAGCGCTATCTGATCTACCTCGGGAACGTGTTCACCGGAAACCTCGGATACTCGTTCGGGACGAACGAGCCGGTGCTCGAACTCATCCTCGGTCGAGCCGGCAACACCCTGGCGCTCGCGGTCCCGTCGTTCCTGATTTCGACCACCCTCGGCGTCATCCTGGGGTCGATCGCGGCACGCACCCGCCGCCGCTGGCTCGACAGCGGCATCTCGGGCGCGGCCGTCGCCCTGTTCTCGGTGCCGAACTTCTGGCTCGGCATGATGCTCATCATGATTTTCTCGCTCACGCTCGGTTGGCTGCCGACGCAGGGCAAGGCGCCGTACGGGCAGGAGGGCATCGCGCTGCAGTACATGGTGCTGCCGATCATCACGATGGCCACGAGCGAGGTCGCCTACAAGACGCGCATCATGCGGGCATCGATGATCGAGTCGCTCAGCCAGGACTTCATCGACACAGCCCGTTCGAAGGGCCTCACGCCGCGGCGCGTGCTCTGGCGCCACGCGCTGCCCAACGCCCTGCTTCCCATGGTCACGATCTCGGGCTACAGCCTCGGGTTCATCCTCGCGGGGTCGGTGCTCGTTGAGCGCGTGTTCGGCTGGCCCGGCATGGGACTTCTCTTCATCGACGCGATCGGGCGGCAGGACAACCAGGTCGTGCTGGGAGTCGTGATCGTCCTCACGGTCACGATCATCATCGTCAACATCCTCACGGACCTCGTCTACGGCCTCGTCGATCCGCGCCTGCGGTCGCAACTCACTCGAAAGATCAGCAGCACGCGAAAGGTCGAGGTGTCCGCATGACCACGACAGGCGAGGCAATCGAGCTCGGCGCTGACGCACCGGTGGGCGGCGTTCCCCCAGCACCCACGGAGGGGCGGGTCGCGAGCAGACCCTCCGTCTGGGGGATCTTCCTGCGGAAGCCCTCCACCCTGATCTTCCTTCCGCTTCTGCTGATCTTCGTCATCGTCTCGGTGGTCGGTCCGTACTTCGTGGGCAGCCCGGTCTCGACCGGCAACCCACCTTTGCTGCCCCCGAGCGGTGAATTCCCCCTCGGCACCGACGCCCTCGGCCGTGACTACCTTGCGCGCGTCGTCTACGGCGGCCAGATCTCGCTGCTCGTCGGCTTCAGCGTCGCGGTGCTGTGCATGACGATCGGGATCATCGTGGGCGGCCTCGCCGGGTACTACGGCGGGTTCATCGACACCGCCCTGGTGAAGGTCGCCGAGTTCTTCCAGGTGCTCCCGGGACTGATCCTCGCGCTCGTAGCGGCGGCGCTGCTCGGATCGAACATCGTCATCATCGTCGCGATCCTCGCGATCACGATGTGGCCGAGCGGGGCCAGGATCGTCCGGGCCGAAGCCATGCGGATCTCGAAGCTCGGCTACGTCGAATCCGCGAAGGCCGCCGGTTTCGGAGGCATCCGCATCCTGTGGTCGGACGTCATTCCCAACGCGATGCCGCCTGTGCTGGTGGCGACGAGCATGACTGTCGGCCGCGCCATCCTGGTCGAGTCGGGCCTGGCGTACCTCGGTATCGGCGACACCAACCGCCCCAGCTGGGGCGCGCTGCTGAACTCCGCGCAGCCCTACATGCAGCAGGCGTGGTGGCTCGCGCTCTTCCCCGGCATGTGCATCTTCCTCGTCGTGCTCGCCGTCAACATCCTCGGTGACGGCCTGAACGACGCCCTCAACCCCACGATCGGGCGGGTGAAGTGATGTCTCTCACCACGACGCAACGGCAGGCCGAGCGCGACACACGCGTCGCGGACGCCGAGCCCATCCTGCGGGTGCAGAACCTCAAGGTGCACCTGCCGACCGGCGACCGCACCGAGGTCGAGGCCGTGAGCAACGTCAGCATCACCGTGCACGACGGCGAACGCGTCGGCATCGTCGGTGAGTCCGGATCGGGCAAGTCGGTCACCGGGCGGGCGATCTCGGGCCTCTTGCCGGGGTCGCCGCGGGTACGGGCCGCGGGTTCGATCCGCTTCGCGGGTCGCGAGATGAACGGCGCCTCTGCCGAGGCCTGGGCCGAGGTGCGGTCGCGCCGGATCGGCATGATCTTCCAGGACCCGCTGACCTTCCTGAACCCGACGATGAAGGTCGGGGCGCAGGTCGCGGAGTCGCTCGATCCGAAGGCCAAGCGCATCCGCGGAGAGCGCTCGGCCGAGGTCGTGCGCTTCCTGGCGCTCGCGGGCCTCGACAAGCCCGAACAGGTCGCGCTGCAGTTCCCTCACGAACTGAGCGGAGGGATGCGGCAGCGCGTGCTGATCGCGATCGCCATCGCGAAACTCCCGGACCTGATCATCGCGGACGAGCCGACCACGGCGCTTGACGCGACGGTGCAGGCGCGCGTTCTGAAGACACTCGACGAGACGGTCTCACAACTCGGCAACTCGCTCATCCTGATCTCGCACGACCTCGCGGTCGTCGGGAGCATGACCGACCGCATCTACGTCATGTACAACGGTCACGTCGTCGAAGAGGGCGCGACGAGCGACGTGCTGATGCGTCCGAAGCACAAGTACACGCAGGCGCTGCTGCGCAGCGTCCGGAGTCTCTCGGACGACACGGTGGACCTGTACTCGATCCCGTGGGAGTTGCGCCGCGAACTCGCGGAGGAGGTGGCCGCTCGTGCTTCTTGAGGCGAAATCGGTGACCAAGTCCTTCCGCGGGCGCCGGGGGGGTGGCCAGGTCGTGGCCGTTCGCGAGGCCACGCTGCGCGCGGAGCCCGGCCAGTTCGTCGCGATCGTCGGCGAGAGCGGTAGCGGCAAGAGCACGCTCGCGCGACTGCTGCTGGACCTGATCCCCGCGACCGGAGGATCGGTCGAGCTCGATGGCAAGGACGTCTCGCGTCTCACCCGTCCCGAGCGGCGGGAGTATCGCCGCCGGGTCCAGGCGGTGCTGCAGGACCCGGCCGGATCGCTCAATCCGCGCAAGCGCGTGGAGCAGACGATCGGCGAGGTCGTGCGGCTGCACAAGATCGCTCGCGGCCGCGACGCCATCCGCCAGAAGGTCACCGAAGCGCTCGAGCTCGTCGGGATGGAGCCGGCCGAGCGGTTTCTCGACCGTTTCCCGCACGAACTCAGCGGCGGTCAGCGCCAGCGCGTCCTCATCGCGCGAGCCATCTCGCTCGATCCCCGCATCATCGTCGCCGACGAGGCGGTGTCGGCCCTGGATGCCTCGGTCAAGGCGGGCGTCCTGCGGGTCATGGCCGATCTGACGAAGACCATCGGTGTCGGGTACGTGTTCATCACGCACGACCTGCCCGTCGTCCGCAAGGTCGCCGACTACGTCTACGTGATGAAGTCCGGCGACATCGTCGAGGAAGGCCCGAAAGACCGTCTCTTCACCGACCCCCAGCATCCGTACACGCGAACCCTGCTGGCGGCGTCTCCAGAACTCGCCCCGCTCGAAAACCCCTGAACCGCACCCCAACATCGCACCGCACACAACACAACATCGCACGTGTCACAGAAGACACCTGCAGAGAGGCAGTGAACGTGTTCACAGCACATAAGCGCAGCATCGGAGTCCTCGCCGCGATCGCGGCGGTCGGGCTCGTCCTGACCGCCTGCTCCGGCGACGACGGAGGGGATGACTCCTCCGGCGGTGAAGAGCGCATCTACGTCCAGGGCATCGGCGCAGACCCCCAGAGCTTCAACGCCCAGCTGACGAGCGGCGCATCGCCCACCGCGTTCAGTGCCCAGATGTTCGACACCCTCATCCGCATCTCCGACGATTACGAATTGAGCCCCGGACTCGCGGAAGAGTGGGAGGTCAGCGACGACGGCAAGCTGATCACGCTCACCCTGCGCGAGGGCGTGACGTGGCACGACGGAGAGCCGTTCACGGCCGAGGACGTGAAGTTCAACCTCGAAGAGATCGTGGAGCTGCAGACGTTCGGCGCGGGGCTCGCCGCGCGGATCGGGTCCGTCGAGATCGTGGACGACACCACCGTCGAGGTCGCCCTGACCGAAACGTACGGTCCGGCGATCGAGACCCTTGCGCTGCAGTACATGCTGCCGATGCACGTCTACGAGGGCACGGACTACGTCACCAACCCCGCCAACCTGGCACCGATCGGCACGGGCCCGATGATGTTCGAGTCGTTCCAGTCCGGCACCGAAGTCATCCTCGTGAAGAATCCGGACTACTGGGACGGCGAGGTGCAGGTCGATCGCGCGATCTACCCGGTCATGGCCGACCCCAACAGCCGCGCGCTGTCTCTGTTCGCGGGTGAGGTCGACCGGGCCGAGATCGACCCGGCACAGCAGTCGCAGGCCGAAGGCCGGAATGACATCGTGCAGATGACGGGCGGCGGATTCCCGCAGGTCATCACCGTGATGTTCAACGCGCTCAGCCCGAACCTCAGCGACCCCGAAGTGCGCGCGCTCGTGTTCGCGGCGATGGACCGCGAAGAGATGGTCGACGTCGCCCTGGGCGGAAAGGGCACCGCGGCCGAGACCTTCTTCCCCGAGGAGCTCGAATGGGCCGTCAACAACGACGTCAACTTCTCGGACGACTTCCCGCACGACGTGGACGAGATCAACGACGCCCTGGATGCTGCCGGATATCCGGTCGGCTCCGACGGCTACCGCTTCACGCTGAACGCCCGCTACATCACCGAGCTCAGCGAGGTCGCCTCGGTCACCGAGATGGCAGCCGCTCAGCTCGAAGAGGTCGGCATCAAGCTGAACCTCGTCGGGAGCGCATCCGCCGTCTACACCGAGAAGGTCTACACCGAGAGCGACTTCGACCTGGCCTTCCTCCGCTCGACCCTGGGAGCCGACCCGAGCCTCGGTATCGTGCGCTGGTACGGCTGCAACCCCAACAAGGCGGCCGCGACCAACCCGTCCGGGATCTGCGACGACGGCATCACGGAGGCGGCGAATGCGGCGCTCGCTTCGACGGATCGCGAGGTCCGCGGCGAGGCGTTCCGCGACCTGCAGGAGCGCGCGAAGGAGCTGATGTTCTACGCCCCGCTCGCCTGGTACACGGGTTGGTTGCCCACGTTGAACACCTCGCGCTGGTCCGGGATGGACGAGCAGATGCCCTCGACCAACCTGACGCCCTGGACGTCGATGGAGCTCGTCGGCTGACCCGCGTTCGCGCGGAACTCGTTCCGCCTGACGGAAGACACCCTCGGTGCCGGGGGTGTCTTCCGTCACGATGGAGGGACGGATAGCTCGCGACGCAGCGACATCGACAGTTGCCGCGTCTACGCAATGAAGCGGAGGCAAACCGGTGGAAGCCGTGACCCCGATCGACTCGAACAAGAGGACCGCAGCGGGACGGGTGCTCGCCCTTCTGGGCGCCTTTGCTGAGGGTGGCGGGGCCCTCACCCTCAGCGAGATCAGCCGGCACGCGCGACTGACGCTCACGACGACGCACCGACTCGTCCACGAGGTCCTCGAGTGGGGTGGGCTCGAGGTCGACGCGCACGGCATGTACCGGCTGAGCCGCAAGTTCCTCGACCTGGCGTCCTCGTCCACCCAGGGGCTGAGCTTGCGTGAACAGGCCTTGCCGCACCTGGTCGAGCTACACCGATCGAGCGGGCTGACCGTTCATCTCGCGGCCCGCGACGACGACTCCGTCGTCTACCTCGAGGCGCTGCGCGCCCACCCGAACTACACGGGCGAGAACCGCATCGGCGGGCGCCTCCGTTTGCACGTCGCCGGTACGGGGCTCGTGATGCTCGCCTTCGCGCCGGATGCTTTCGTGCAGGACTACCTCTCTGCACCGCTGAAGCGGTACACGTCTCGGACGCTGACCGATCCCGCCGAGTTGTGCGCCCGACTGACCGAGATCAGGAAGCGCCGCTACGTCGTTCTCGACGGGCACCTCGCCCCCCGCGCCGGCTCTGTCGCCGCCCCCGTCTTCAACCCCGACGGAACCGTCGACACGGCCGTCGGTGTCGTCTTCATCACCGGCCAGAACGACCCGGGTCGCTACATCGACATGGTCGTCATGGCGGCCGCGCGCATCTCGAACACGTTGGCCGAGCGCGACACGCGCCTCGACCCGAGGACGATCGACTTCAACCGCCGCCATGCGGGACTGAGCTGACCCGCCGTCGGATATGACCGGATATGAGCTCGGCGACCTTCCGTCGCGCGGAATCGGAGGGCGCCGAGTCGCCGGTGGACGGAGATAGTGGCATGACATGGCGAACGCAGAGAAGCGGAGGTTGATCATGCCCGTGGCGATTATCGATCCCACCCGGAGCCGGGTGTCGAACTCGACAGACAGCACGACAGAGGTCCCGATGGAGTCCCCCCGAGTGGCGAGCCTCGTCGGCTTGCGCGTGGGGCTCTTGGAGAACACCAAACGCAATGCCGCCGAGATTCTCGACGCCGTCGGAGCGCTCCTCGAGACCCAGCAGGGCGCGGGGGCTCTCGTGCGACGCACGAAGAAGCAGTTCGCGATGCCGCTGCCGGACGACATGCTCGAAGAACTGCGGCGCGAATGCGACGTGGTCGTCGTCGGTGTGGGGGACTGCGGATCCTGCAGCGCGGCGGCCGTCGCCGACGGGATCGCCCTCGAACGGGCGGGGATCCCCACCGCGGTCATCTGCACGGAGGCCTTCGTTGCGACCTCGACCGCGATGGCCGCGCTCAAGGGACGTGCCGACTACCCGTTCCTCGTGACGGAGCATCCTGTTGCGAACCTCGCCGTGGACGGCATCGCGGCGCGTGCCGGTGTGCTCGTGAGCGAGGTCGTGTCGCGCCTGACGGGCACCGCCGACGAGCGGGCGGCATGAGCACGGATACGATCGAGCGCGAACCGATCGAGCTCGACCCGGTCGCGGCCACGGAGGTCATCGAGCACCTGTACGAGCGCGGTTGGACGGACGGGCTTCCCGCCGTCCCGGCGACCGACGACGCGGTCGCGCTCTTTCTTGCGACGACCGATCGCGATGGCGACGAGATCATCGCGCGACACGCGCAGCTGGGTCGCCAGGCCACGGTGCGGGACGTCGCGATCCACGCCGTGATGGCGGGGTGTCGCCCCGAGTACTTCCCCGTCGTCATCGCCGCGTGGGAAGCGCTCGGAGCAGACCGTGCGGCGGGTGGGGGTGGCTGGCAGAGCACGAGCGGACCCTCGCCTCTGGTCGTCGTGAACGGCCCGATCCGCGAGCGGTTGGGCATCAATTCGACCGGCGGCGTTCTCGGCCCGGGCTTCCGCGCCAACGCGACCATCCCACGCGCGTTGGGGCTGACGGTGCGCAACAGCTTCGGCATCATCCCGCACGAACTCGAGCAAGCCACGCAGGGGTTGCCCGGTCGCTGGCAGCTGGGTATCGGCGAGGACGAAGAGGGTTCGCCGTGGCAGCCGTTCTCGGTCGACGGCGGGCTCGCGGAGGGTCAGGATGCCGTGAGCGTCATGCTGCTGCGAACGTGCGAGTTCGTCGACAACCGACACTTCACCGATCCGGTCGAGGTGCTGCGGGACTTCGCCGACACGATCTCACGGTCGGGTACGTGGATCTTCCGCACCGCATCGGTCGGCATCCTCCTGAACCCCGATCACGCGCGCGTCTTCGCCAAGGCGGGGATGAGCAAACAGGACGTCCGCGAGTGGCTCGTGCAGCACTCCGGCAAGACCGAGGCGCAGCTCGCTTCCGTCGGCAAGTCCCAGAGCCGCCACGCCGACGGTCCTTTCGACGACGACCACTTCCACCCGGTCTTCGCCGACGCAACACCACAGAGCCTGCCGATCATCGTCGCCGGGTCGCGGAACGCGGCGATGTCGATGGTGCTGCGGGTCTTCGGTACCTGGTCGGGACGCGCGTTCCCGATCGATTCACGACGAGAGGACCGCGACCGATGAGCGCAGAAGAGAACTGGCAGACCCCGGTCTCCGACCCGTTGGCGAGTGCCCAGTCGCCCTGGCTCGAGGGCAAGGTCGCTCTCGTCGCGGGCGGCGGGTTGAGCGGGCCGCTCGGTGGTGTGGGGTTCGCCCTCGCCTGGCTGTACGCCCGCAACGGAGCAGCGATCGCGGTGGTGGACCGCGATGCGGCCGCCGCGGCGCGAACGGTCGAAGCGATTCGCTCCTCGGGAGGGCAGGCCGAGGCGTTCCTCGCCGACCTCACCGACCCCGACTCCACGACCGCCGCCATCGACGCCGCGCACGAGCACTTCGGGCGGCTCGACGTTGTCGCCGACTCGGTCGGCGGCACCGGGGTGCAGCCCATCTTCGAGGCCACCGAAGACCAGTGGGACCTCGCGATGGACCTCAACCTGAAGTCGGTCTGGTACGTCCTGCGCGCCGGGCAGAAGCACATGACCCGCGGCGGCGCGATGGTGACGATCTCGTCGGGCGCCGCGGAAGGTCGCGGTCCCGGGATGCCGTACAGCATCGCCAAGTCCGCACTCGAGAAGCTGAGCGTGGGTGCTGCCGGGACGCTCGCCGAACGAGGCATCCGTGTCAACTGCGTTCGTGTCGGGATGATCTGGGGCGCGTTCGCCGCACGTGGCATGACGGAGGAACAGCGTGAGTTCCGCCGCCAGAACGTCGCGATGCAGACCGAGGGCAACAACTGGGACATCGCCGCGGCCGCCTTCTTCCTGACGACCGACCAGTCGCGCTGGATCACGGGTCAAGTGCTGTCGGTCGATGGCGGTGGCAACAGGCCGCAGAACACCGG
>NZ_HG779733.1:0-9312 GCF_000582705.2 Microbacterium sp. C448 | reverse complement strand
GGGCCCCCGCCGAAGGCGACCTGACGCTCGGGTCGCGCTTTAGGCGCGGCGTTCGGCATCAATTCGTTCGGCCTCGATTCGCTCGGCTTGGAGGCGTTCGGCCTCGTCGCCGCCGATCGCTTCCCCGCGCGCGACGAGTCCCGCGACATCCGAGAGCGGGATCTGCTTGAGGAAGAGCGACAGGACGAACGCCAGGCCGATGAACGGCAGCAGGTACCAGAACACGGGTGCCAGGGCGTCCGCGTAGGCGTTGACGATGCCGTCGCGTACCTCGTCCGGCAGGGTGGCCAGAACCCGGGGATCGATCGTCGCCGTTGAGTTCGCGGCATCCTCGGGTGAGGCGCCGGCGTCGGTGAAGACCTGCGTCAGATTCTGCGTCAGACGGTTGGTGAAGATCGTGCCGAAGACCGCCACGCCGAGCGCGGCGCCGACCTCGCGGAAGTAGTTGTTCGTGCTCGTCGCGGTGCCGATCTGGGCGGCCGGTACGGCGTTCTGGACGACGAGGACCACGACCTGCATGATCAGACCCAGGCCCGCGCCGAAGACGAACAGGAAGACGCAGATCAGCCAGATCGGAGTCTCGGCCGTCAGTGTGGTCAGTGCCATCATCGCGGCGCCGGTGAGGAGGGTGCCGACGATCGGGAAGATCTTGTAGCGCCCGGTGCGGGTGATCAGCACGCCCGATGCGATCGAGGTGCCGATCAGGCCCAACATCATCGGCAGGAGCAGCAGTCCGGATGCGGCGGCCGACGTTCCCGAAGACATCTGCAGGAACGTGGGGATGAACCCGATGGCGGCGAACATTCCCAAACCGAGCGTGAGGCCGATCGCGGTGGCGTTGACGAAGATCGGGTTGCGGAACAGGCTCAGCGGGATGATCGGGTCAGCTGCGCGCGCCTCGGTCACGACGAAGGCGACGGCGGAGGCGAGCAATCCCACGCCCCATGCCCAGGTCTCGAGGGCGACCCATCCGTGAGCGGCATCCCCGCCGAAGTCGGTGAAGAAGATCAGACAGGTCGTCGCGATCGAGAGGAACACCACACCGAGCACGTCGATCGGCGCGGTCGCCTTCTTGCTCGGCAGCGTCAGCGCCACGAGGGCGATCACGAACGCCGCGATACCCACGGGGATGTTGATCCAGAAAGCCCACTGCCAGGTGAGGTGGTCGACGAAGAAGCCGCCCAGGAGGGGGCCGCCGACGGCGGCGAGGCCGAAGACCGCACCGAGGACGCCGAGGTACTTGCCGCGCTCGCGGGCCGGCACAATGTCCGCGATGATCGCCTGCGACAGGATCATCAGTCCGCCACCGCCGAGACCTTGCATGGCGCGGAACACCACGAACATCCAGAAATCGGTCGTCAGTGCGCAGCCGACCGAAGCGAGTGTGAACAGAACAATCGCGACCAGGAAGAGATTGCGGCGCCCGAGCACATCGCCGAACTTGCCGTAGATCGGCATGACGATCGTGGTCGCGAGCAGGTATGCCGTCGTGATCCACACCTGGTGCTCGACGCCGCCGAGTTCGCCGACGATCGTCGGCATCGCGGTCGAGACGATGGTCTGGTCGAGGCTCGCCAGCAGCATGCCCGCCAGCAGCGCGCCGAAGATGATCCAGATACGCCGCTTGGTCAGCAGAAAGGGCGCGGGGGAGGGCTGAGACATGCGGTCCGTTCGGGTCAGGCGGCGAAGAAGGCGCGGGCGATGGCGAGTTTGCGCATCATCACGGTTCGGAAGTCCTCGCCCGTGCCGGCGAAGTACTCGGACACGGTCGGACGGATGAGTGCGGTGATCAGCTGTACGGCGATGGCGGCGCGCGGGTCATCCTCCGCCCATCCCTCGCGGCGGGCCACGAGCGCGGCGTCCTCCCGCTCACCGATCGCGGCGATATCGAGCAGGTGCTGCACGAGTTGCGGGGCACGGGTGAATGCCGCGACGAGCGCGGGAACTTCCGCCGGACTCATGTCCATCCGCTCCCAGCGTGCGATGTGCAGCTCTGCCAAAGCATCAAGAACGTCGCCCGCATCGAGAACGTCCCCGCGCGAAGCGAGGAACGCGTCGTCGAGGTCGGAGATGTCGGTGCGTGCGGCAATGCCGAGGACGGCATTCTCTTTCGACGCGAAATAGTTGAAGAACGTCCGGCGGGACACCCCGACCTCGCTGCAGACTTCTTCGACGGTGAATCCAGCCAGCCCGCGCTCGGCGGTCAGTCGGCGAGCCTCCGCCCGCAGGCGTCGCGAGGTCTCCGCGAGCTGACGGCTGCGCAGTGAGTCCGGTGCACTATTCATCACAGAGTGCATTGTTGCACGGATGGCGTAGAAGTGCACAATAATCCGGCCACCGCCGCGAGCAGATGTGCTTCGAGCCGTCGGTCCCGATCGTTCACGTCGGTGATCGGTGCGCTTCACGTGAGTGGTGCCCGTCGTTCACGTTGACCCCGCAACGTGAAATCTCCGTCCGAACGTGCAACGGAGTGGAGGCGGGAAATGAGTCCGGAACCGATGCCGGTGGTGGCCTGGGTCGAATCCCCGCTGCAGTTGGTGGGCGCGGCCGAATGGGCGGCGGTGCATCGGCGCCGTGTGCCTATCGCCGGACGCCTGACACCGCAGATGCCCGAGACGGCCGACGAACTCATCGCGCGGGGTGCGCTGTTCGGGCAGTGCGCGCCGTACCTCGGCATCCCGTGGAACCTGCTTGCGCGACACAAGCATTGGCTCGTCGGCGACGGATTCTCGGGGCAGTTCCGCCTCGCCGCGAGCGTCCTGCGCCCGCAGCGCATCACATTCCTCGACGACGGAGCCAACGCCATTGCGTTCGCCGACACGCTCGTGGGGCGTCGGCCGTTCGCTCGGCCCGGTGTGCCCGAACGCGGCCTCGGCGCCCGGGTCGCCCCGTTTGCGTTCGACCAGATCGCGGGTCGCGCCCGAGCCGGGCAGGTCGACTTCTTCACGGCTTTCGACTTCGGTGAGGCCCGCTTGCGCGAGCTCGACGAGCGTGGCTATCGGGTCGCCCGCCACGCCTTCGAATGGACCCGCCGCACGGCGCGGGCCTTTGTCACGACCACCGCCGGACGCGTGCTGCTCGGCAGCGCCCGACCCGTGGACGGACGGATGCCGCTCGCGGAATATCTCGACTGGGTCCGGTGGGAAGCATCCCGTGCGCCCGTGACCTACCTGCCGCACCGGCGCGAGCCCGAGAACCAGATCGACGCCGTCGCGGCGATTCCGGGGGTGCATCTGGACCGGCAGTCGCTTCCCGTCGAAATGGTGCTTGCGGGCGCGATCGAGCGGCTCGAGATCGTGACGTTGCCCTCTTCGACCACCACGACCCTGCCCCTTGTGCTGCGACCGGACTGTGCCGTTCGCAGCGTCGCGCTGCGGAGCAGAACATCGTGAGCGAAAGCGTGAGTGGGACCCGGGGCGAAGTCGTCGCTGTCATCCCGGCCCGCGGCGGATCGAAGGGTGTACCGCGCAAGAACCTCCGTCGTGTGGGGGGCGTGCCACTCGTCGCCCGGGCCATCACCGCCGCCCGCGAGACGGCATCCATCGATCGCGTCGTCGTCTCGACGGACGACGCCGAGATCGGTGCCGTCGCCGAAGAATGGGGCGCGCAGGTCGTCGCCCGCCCGGTCAACCTCGCCGGCGACACGGCAACCAGCGAGAGCGCCCTGCTGCACACCCTCGACGCCCTCGCCGCCACGGGTGTCGAGACCGACATCCTCGTCTTCCTGCAGGCGACGTCGCCCTTCATCGATCCACGCGATCTCGAGCGCGCCATCGGGCTCGTACGGGACAGGTCCTTCGATTCCGTGTTCTCGGCGATCGAGACCTACGGATTCCTGTGGTCGGCGGACGCATCCGGAACGGCCCGCGGAATCAACCACGAGCCGAGCACGCGGCCCCGGCGCCAGGACCGCGAGCCGCACTACCTCGAAACCGGTGCGTTCTACGTCATGCGCTCACTCGGCTTCCACGGGGCGCGCCATCGCTTCTTCGGGCGCGTGGGTGTCGTCGAGGTCGCCGAGCGCTCCGCCATCGAGATCGACACGGAGGAGCAGTTGGTGATGGCGAGCGCGATCGCGCCGCTTCTGCACGGCGTCGGCGGCCAGCCCGGGTCGATCGATGCCATCGCCGTCGTGACCGACTTCGACGGCGTGCACACGGACGACACCGCCACGACCGACGTCGAGGGCCGCGAAACGGTGCGCGTGAGCCGATCGGACGGCATGGGTGTCGCCGAGCTCCGACGAGCCGGCATTCCCGTGCTCATCCTCTCGACCGAGACGAACCCGGTCGTATCGGCACGTGCCCGCAAGCTGCGAGTGGATGTCCGCCAGGGCGTCGACGACAAGGCGGCGGCCCTCATCGAGTGGGCTGCCGAAATCGGCGTGCCGCTCGCGAGTGTCGCCTACGTCGGCAACGACATCAACGATCTGGCGTGCCTGAATCTCGTCGGGTGGCCCGTCGCGGTGCCCGACGCGCACCCCCTCGTGCTCGCCGCCGCACGCGTCGTGCTCACGCGGGCGGGAGGAGACGGCGCGGTCCGCGAGCTCTCCGACCGCGTTCTGCGATCACTCGTCCCCATCGAAAGGCAGAAAACATGACGGTAAGCATCGGATCGCGCGTGATCGGCGGCGGACGACCCGCCTACGTCATCGCCGAGATCGGTCTGAACCACAACGGCGACGTCGAGATCGCCAAGCAGCTGATCGACGTTGCGGCCGACGCCGGCGTGGACGCCGTGAAGTTCCAGAAGCGCACGCCCGAGATCTCCACCCCCGTGCACATGCGCGACACGTTGCGCGAGACGCCCTGGGGCACGATGACCTACCTCGACTACCGCTACCGGGTCGAGTTCACGCGTGAGCAGTACGTCGAGGTATCGGACCACGCGCTGCTCCGGGGCCTCGACTGGTTCGCTTCGCCGTGGGATGTGCCGAGCGTCGCGTTCCTCGAAGACCTGAACGTCGTGGCACACAAGGTCGCCTCCGCGTGCCTCACCGACATCCCGCTCCTGCAGGCGCTGCGCGATACGGGCAAGCCGATCATCCTCTCGACCGGGATGTCGACGATCGCTCAGATCGACACCGCGCTCGAGGTGCTCGGCACCGACCGGCTCGTGCTGCTGCACGCCACGTCGACCTATCCGATGGAGCCGGAAGAGGCCAACCTCCGCGTCATCCCGACCCTCCGCGATCGCTACCCGGGTGTGCCCGTGGGCTATTCGGGACACGAGCGCGGGCTGCAGATCTCGGTCGCTGCCGTCGCGCTCGGGGCCGTCGCGGTAGAGCGCCACATCACGCTGGACCGCACGATGTGGGGATCCGATCACGCGGCATCGCTCGAACCGGCGGGGCTGCAGCATCTCGTCCGCGACATCCGGATCATCGAGCAGGCGCTCGGCGACGGCGTCAAGCGCGTCTTCCCGGGCGAGCAGGCACCCATGGCGAAGCTCCGCCGAGTGCTGACATGAAAGCGCGTTCTGGTACGAGAGCCGCGTCCTGACGTGACGGGGTTTCGTGTGCGAGTCGGGGGTCTGCGGGTCGTCGCGCTCGCCGACACCGATTCGTACGTGAAGTGGGCGGCGGCGCTGCTCGGGTCGCTGCCCGCAGGATCGGATGTCCGGCTTCTGATCATCGAGACCGCGTTGGTCGTCAGTCCGGCGCAACAGGCGGCGGCACTGGACGGGAGCGGGCTGGATCCGTCGCGGGTCCGACGCATCGTGTACGACGATCTTGCGCGCGTGCTCGGTGACCTCGCCCCGGATGCCGTGCTGGTCGCCGCTCGGGGGCCCGTCGTGCGGGTGCTCACCGCACTCGTCGCCGCGCTCGAATCCCGGCCCGTGATCGTGTCGGGGCTGCCCGGCATCTCGATTCCCGCCACGACCGCGGCCATGGTTCACCGCACACAGTGCGATCTGTTCGTGCTCCATTCCACGCGCGAAATCGCGGCGTTCTCTGCCCTCGCGCGACAGCGCGGGCTGACCCAACGCTTCGCGCTGGCGGGGCTGCCCTTTGCGCGGTCGGGACGTCCAACGCCCCCTGAGGCTGTCGAAGGGCGCGCTGGTGTCGTCGCGTCGACAGGCTCAGCGACCGTGCCTCGGGGTACCGACCTGGTTTTCGCGTCGCAGGCGATCGTCCCGCGCGAGCGCACCGACCGGATGCGAGTCGCTCGGCTGCTGATCGAGACGGCGCGTGCGAACCCCGACAAGCGTGTCGTCGTTAAAGAACGCGCCGTCGCGGGCGAGCACCAGACGCACGCTCAGAAGCACGGTTACCCCGATCTGCTCCGGCGGATGGGCCCGCTCCCCGCGAACCTCGTCGTCTCGACCGACTCGATGGCGCGGGCACTCGACGCAGCCGAGGGACTCGTCACCGTCAGCTCGACCGCCGCGATCGAAGCCGTGGCGCGCGGCATCCCGGTGATCGCGCTCGACACCTTCGGCGTCGACGATTCGTTGATCAACACGGTGTTCGTCGGCAGCGGACTGCTCGGGTCTGAGGACGACGTCGTGCGTCGCGACTTCCGGCTGCCGCCCACCGAGTGGCTCGTGCGCAATTACTTTCACGATCCCGCGGACGAAGACTGGATCGCAGAACTCGTGCAGCTCGTCGAGCTCCGTCGCGCGGGAGAGCTGCCCGCGAAGCCCGGGCGCGTCCGTCGCGGCGGGCGGTTGCGGGATGTCTGGGAGCGGCGAATGGCGCTCGGTTCCCGCGACCGCTCGGTCGCGGGCGCGGTCGTCTGGGTGATCGGCGTTCCGTCTCGGGTCATCCTGCGCCCGATCCTGCGGCCCTACTATCGGCGGCGACTCGAGTCGGTCTGAGAAGAGTCCGTCCGAGGCGGCGCCGTCGTCGCGCGCGGCACCAGCCGCGTCGGCAGCACGAGGTGCGTGGCGGGCAGCGGATCGCCGTTCAGCAGTAGCACCAGCATCCTCGCGGCCTCGGCTCCCAGTCGGCGCATCGGCTGACGGATCGTGCTGAGAGGTGACGAGAACTGCGATGCCTCGGGGATGTCGTCGAAACCGATGACAGACAGGTCGCGCGGTACTTCGAGTCCGATCTGATGCGCCACCTCGACGATGGCGATGGCCGAGAGGTCGTTGGCGGCGAAGATGGCCGTCGGCGGGCGGGGGATGCGGAGGAGCGCCATCGCGGCGTCGCGCGCGGTACGCGGGTGGTACATGCCGACGCGCGTCAGGTTGGGATCGTAGGTGATGCCCGCCTCGTTCAGCGCGAGGCGGTACCCGGACTCGCGCAGCACGGCGGAGCGCAGGTCGGGGCGCCCGGCGAGAAAGCCGATGCGGGTGTGTCCGAGCTCCACGAGATAGCGCGTCGCCATCCGCGCACCCTCGAGACTGTCGGATTCGACCGTGGGGAGGTCGGCGCGACCCGTGTGGGGGTCGATCGCAACGAGGGGGATCTCGGATGACGCACCCACGACGGTAGGCGTGACGATGATCGCGGCGTCGATCAGCGTGCCGCTCAGGCGCGACAGTGAACGCCGCTCCCAGCCCTCGCTCTGTCCGTGCTTCGAGCCGCTGTATGCGAGCAGGTCGAACCGGGAATCGCGAAGCGCGAGCCCGACGCCCTTCAGGATCTCTGCGCTGAAGGGTTCAAAATCGGCGACCAGCACGCCCACGACGCCGGTTGCCCGGGAGCGCATGCTGCTCGCCACCAAGCTCGATTCGTAGCCGAGTTCGCGGACGACTTCGTTGACGCGTTCGACCGTGGCGCTCGCGACGCCGTAGCGGCCATTCACCGCTTTCGACACGGTCGCGACCGAGACGCCCGCCGCTTTCGCGACGTCGTGGATCGTCGTTCGCTTGCTCACCGGCTCACCGTAGCGCACCTTGAAACTGTTTTCGAAAACGTTTGACGAGTCCGAAACGTCTTGTAACACTGGGGCACCGTACCCCCGGGCATCGCGCAGCGTGGTCGATGCCACTCAAAGAAGAGAACAGGTGAATCACATGAAGCGTTCCAAGATCCTTGTGGGATCAGCAGCACTAGCCATCGGCGCTCTCGCGCTCAGCGGTTGCAGCGGCGGCGGCTCCGGCGGAGACGACGGAGACGTGACCATGACGCTGTGGCACAACAGCACAACGGGCCCCGGCCAGGAGTTCTGGGAAACCACGGCCGCCGACTTCGCGGCCGAGAACCCCGGCGTCACGATCGAGATCCAGACAGTCCAGAACGAAGACCTCGACGGCAAGCTCCAGACCGCACTCAACTCGGGCGACGCCCCCGACCTGTTCCTGCAGCGCGGTGGCGGCAAGATGGCCGAGATGGTGCAGGCCGGGCAGCTGAAGGACCTGACCGACGGCCTCTCGGGCGCCGCGGTCGACGAGATCCCGGAGACCGCCTACGACGCCAGCATGATCGACGGCAAGATCTACGCGCTGCCCGTTGCCGTGCTACCCGGCGGCTTGTTCTACAGCCAGAACCTCTTCGATGAGGCCGGCATCACCGAGAACCCCACCACGATCGAAGAGTTCGACGCGACGGTCGAGCAGCTGAAGTCCGCGGGTATCGCCCCCATCGCCCTGGGCGCGAAGGACGCCTGGCCCGCGGCGCACTGGTACTACTGGTTCGCGCTGCGCGAGTGCAGCACCGAAACGCTCCAGTCGGCCGCTGACGACCTCGACTTCAGCGACGAGTGCTGGATCAAGGCCGGCGAAGACCTGCAGGATCTCGCGGCACTCGAGCCCTTCAACGACGGATTCCTCACCACCTCCGCTCAGCAGGGCGCGGGCAGCTCGGCCGGCCTGATCGCCAACTACCAGGCGGGCATGGAACTCATGGGCGCTTGGAACCCGGGAGTCATCGCGGGGCTGACGCCGGACGAGCAGCCGCTGCCGGACCTGGCCTGGTTCCCGTTCCCGGAGGTTCCGGGCGGCGAGGGTGAGGCCGGCGCCATCATGGGCGGTGTCGACGGATACTCGTGCTCGGTGGATGCGCCCGACGCGTGCGTCGACTTCCTGAACTACCTGGGTACCGCCGAGGTGCAGACGAACTACTACAAGGCTTTCAACGCTCCGCCGGTCAACACCGTGGCGCAGGAAGAAGTCACCGAGCCGTACTTGCAGCAGATCATCGAGGCGTACAACGCAGCCCCGTTCGCTCCGCAGTGGCTCGACACGAGCTACGGCCAGAACGTCGGTAACGCGCTGAACGTCGCCGTGGTCGACATGCTCGCGGGCAACGGTTCGCCCGAGGACATCGTCCAGGCCGTCAACGACGCCGCAGCGCGCGCCTAAGGCTCAGCATCATGCCGCATCGCGAGAACACCCTCGAGGCGGAGACCACGACGGCGGATC
>NZ_HG779732.1:0-6191 GCF_000582705.2 Microbacterium sp. C448 | reverse complement strand
GTCCCGGGCGCGCCGGGCCCGCTCGCGCGGGCTCGGCTGGGCGGGCCGGCTCGAAGTCCTCATCCTCGTCGGCCCGGCGCTGGTCGTCTTCCTGGCCTTCGTGATCTTCCCGGTCCTGATGGCCGCCTACTACGGCTTCTTCAGCTGGGGCGGCTACGGACCGGCGACGGATTTCATCGGGTTCCGCAACTACGTCAACATCCTGACCGACCCGGCCTTTATCGAGGCCCTCGGCCACAACGGTTTCATCGTCATCTTCTCCCTCATCTTGCAGGGGCCGGTGGCCATCCTGTTGGCACTTCTGCTGAATCGACGGATGCGTGGCCAGTCGCTCATCCGCGTGCTGATCTTCGTTCCCTACGTCATCGCCGAGGTCGTCGTCGGAACGGGCTGGAGCCTCATGCTCCAGACCAACGGCGCGGTGAACGGGCTGCTCGAAAAGCTCGGGCTCGAGGCGCTCCAGCAGGACTGGCTGTCGAACCCCGACATCGCCATCTGGACGTTGATGGTGATCATCACCTGGAAATACATCGGGTTCGCCGTGATCCTCTTCCTCGCCGGCCTCCAGGGAATCCCCGAGGAGCTGTACGAGGCGGCCGCGATCGACGGCGCCACCTTCTGGCAGATGCAGCGTTCGATCACGCTGCCGCTGCTTGCCCCGACCATCCGGATCTGGGCGTTCCTGTCGATCATCGGCGCTCTGCAGCTGTTCGACCTCGTCTACATCATCTGGGGGCAGTACGTGGCTGCGACCGCGGGTACGTCCACGATGGCGACCTACATGGTGGCGACGGGACGAAACGCGGGCAACTTCGGCTACGGCAACGCCGTGGCGGTCGTGCTGTTCGTGATCTCGCTCATCGTCGCCCTCATCTACCAGCGATTCGTGCTGCGCCGTGACACGGCGGGCGCTCTCACCGAGGGGAAGCGATGATGGCCACGCTTGCACCGACCGTCTCCCGTCCGACGGCCCGAACCGGACGCAGCCGCGGCGCGGCCAACCGGGCCCGCGGCAACCCCGGCGTCTGGTTCGTCGCGCTGGTTGTGATCGCGCTCATGCTCGGGCCCGTGATCTACATCATCATCGGCGGGTTCCGCTCGAACTCCGAGATCACGACCGACCCGGCCGGCTTCCCCTCCGTGTGGAACGTCAACAACTACCTCGATGTGCTCGCGGGCGGGGTGTTCTGGCAGCAGGTCCTCAACTCCACGATCGTCGCGGTCGCCACGAGCGTCGGAGCGGTGACGCTCGGGCTCATGGCCAGCTACGTGCTTGCGCGGTACACATTCCGGGGCCGCGGGGTGCTCTATGCGCTGTTCGCTGCCGGACTGATGTTCCCGCTGACCGTCGCGATCACCCCGCTCTACATCATGGTGAGAAACCTCGGGTTGATGAACTCGCTCGGGGGGATCATCCTGCCGCAGATCGCGTTCGCCCTTCCCGTGACGATCATCATCCTCGTGCCGTTTCTGCGCGCGATCCCCGACGAGATCCAAGAGGCCGCATTCATCGACGGATGCAGCCGGCTGGGATTCTTCTGGCGGATGGTCGTGCGGTTGTCGATGCCCGGCGTGATCACCACCGGCATCCTGGCGTTCATCGGAAGCTGGAACGCCTATCTGCTGCCGCTGTTCATCCTGAACAACGACGCGATGTTCACACTGCCGCTCGGCGTTCAGAGCTTCTCGTCGCAGTACTCGGTCGACACGGCGAAGGTCATGGCGTTCACGGCGCTGTCGATGTTGCCGGCCCTGTTGTTCTTCAGCATTTTCGAGCGCCGCATCGTCGGCGGTCTGACGGGAGCGGTCAAGGGATGAGCACGGTTGATATGCCGGCGGCCTCGGCCCGGGTACGGGAGCTTCTCGCGCGCATGACTCTCGAGGAGAAGCTCGCGCAACTGGTCGGGTTCTGGGTCGATAAGGGTGATGAAGCCGTCGCGCCGATGTCCGGAGAGATGTCGGTCGCGGCGCAATACGAGCAGGCGATCGTGGACGGCATCGGCCACCTCACGCGCGTGTACGGCACCCGCCCGGTCGACCCCGTCGAGCGGGCGCAGTGGCTGTGGGAACAGCAGCGGCATCTGCGTGAGAACACCCGCCTCGGCATCCCGGCGATCGTGCACGAAGAGTGCCTGACGGGGCTTGCGGCGTGGAAGGCCGCCACGTATCCGACGCCCCTGGCGTGGGGTGCCTCGTTCGATCCGGAGCTCGTGGAGGTGGTCGGTCGGGCGATCGGTGGGTCGATGCGCGAGCTGGGCATCCATCAGGGACTCGCGCCCGTGCTCGACGTCATCCGTGACGCCCGGTGGGGGCGGGTCGATGAGTGCATCGCGGAAGATCCCTACGTCGTCGGACTGCTCGGTACCGCCTACGTGCGCGGCCTGCAGTCCGCGGGGGTGCACGCGACGCTGAAGCACTTCGTCGGGTACTCCGGGTCACGATCCGGCCGCAACCACGCGCCGGTGCACGCCGGATCCCGCGAGGTGCGGGACGTTCTGCTGCCGCCGTTCGAGATGGCGGTTCGCGAGGGCGGGGTGAGATCGGTGATGAATTCGTACGCCGAGATCGACGGTCTGCCTGTCGGAGGGGTGCCGGACTATCTGACGGGAATCCTGCGCGACGAGTGGGGATTCGACGGCGTCGTGGTTTCGGACTACTTCTCGGTGGCGTTCCTGCACACGATGCACGCGATCGCCGCCGACCTCGGGCAGGCGGCGGAGCTGGCCCTCGCCGCCGGGATCGACGTCGAGCTCCCCACCGGGCATGCTTTCCTGGCTCCGTTGGCCGAACGCATCCGTGCGGGGCTTGCCGACGAAGGACTCGTCGATCGCGCCGTCTTGCGTGTGCTCGCGCAGAAGGACGAACTCGGGCTGCTCGACGAGACGTTCGTCGAGCCCCCCGCGAGCGTCGACCTCGACTCGCCCCGCCACCGGGCTCTCGCTCGGCGGCTGGCCGAGGAATCCATCGTCCTGCTCACCAACGACGGCACGTTGCCCCTGCAGGCACCGTCGCGCATCGCGGTCATCGGTCCGAACGCAGACTCGCCCGAGGCGCTGATGGGATGCTACTCGTTCGCGAATCACGTGCTCGCGCATCACCCCGAGGTGCCTCTCGGGTTCGAGATTCCGAGCGTCCTCGATCGGCTGCGGACGGAGTTTCCGGATGCGTCTATCTCGCACACCCCCGGGTGTGCGGTTGAGGGAGAAGACCGCACGGGCTTCGCGTCGGCGGTCGAGGCGGCCGCGTCGGCGGACGTCGCGATCGTGGTCGTCGGCGACCGCGCCGGGTTGTTCGGGCGTGGCACGGTGGGGGAGGGCAACGACGTCGATTCGCTGGATCTGCCGGGCGTGCAGCGCGAGCTCGTCGAAGCGGTCGCGGCAACGGGCACCCCGGTCATCCTGACGCTTCTCACGGGCCGCCCCTATGCCCTCGCGTGGGCCGTCGAGGGTGCTGGTGCCCCGGCCGCGGTCGTGCAGGCATTCTTCCCCGGTGAAGAGGGCGGATCGGCGCTCGCCGGTGTCCTGTCGGGTCGCGTCGCGCCCTCGGGTCGTCTGCCGGTTTCGCTGCCGCGTTCGGCGGGGGCGCAGCCGTACTCGTACCTGCACCCGATGCTCGGCGGTCCCAGCCCCGTCACGAGCGCAGACAACGCTCCCGTTCTGCCCTTCGGGCACGGTCTGACGTACACGCGGTTCGAGCGCTCGGCGCTCACCACCCCGGCTGCTGTGCCCGCCGAGGGGGAGTTCGAGGCGAGCGTCCGGGTGACCAACGTCGGCACCCGCGCGGGGACGGATGTCGTGCAGCTCTACGCGCACGACGTGTACGCCAGCGTGACCCGACCGGTCGCGCAACTGCTCGCATTCCAGCGCATCGCCCTCGAGCCGGGGGAGTCCGCCGTCGTCACCTTCACGGTTCCGACCTCGCGGCTGGCGTTCACGGGCCGCGACGGGTATCGCCTCGTCGAGGCCGGGGCGATCGAGGTCTGGGTCGGGGCATCGTGCGCCGAACGAGAGACCGAAGCGGTCGTCGACATCGTCGGGCCGGATCACCGGGTCGGTACGGAGGATCGCCTGATCGTCCGGGTGCAGACCGCGGCGGTGGGTGACCCGACTCGCGTCTGAGCACCGATCGTCGTCCCCTCTCGTCGGGAAGGATGGCGACAGAGAAGCCCGGCGCGCGATGCCTGCGCCCCAGAGAGGACCACACCTGTGACCCAACAACTGCGTGTCGCCGTCATCGGCACCGGATTCATGGGGCGGATGCACGCGCACGCGTGGCGGAGCGCCCATCGATTCTTCGACCTGCCGCGGACTCCCGCTTTGCGCGTTCTCGGGGGAACGGATGCGGACCGGACCGCGGTGGCCGCGTCGCGATGGGGCTTCGACGAAGCGACGACGGACTGGCGGAGCATGATCGAGCGTGCAGATATCGACGTCGTCGACATCTGCACCCCGGGTGACACGCACGCCGAGATCGCGCTCGCGGCGCTCGCCGCGGGCAAACACGTGATGTGTGAGAAACCCCTCGCGAACGACGTCGCCGACGCGGACCGCATGGTCGCTGCGGCCGACGCCGCGACGGCCCGCGGTGTCGTCAGCATGTGCGGTTTCAGCTATCGACGCACTCCCGCGCTCGCGCTCGCCCGACGACTGGTCGAGGACGGCCGGATCGGCGAAGTCCGACACGTGCGTGCCCAGTACCTGCAGGACTGGCTGAGCGATCCCGAGGCCCCTTTCACCTGGCGCCTCGATAAGACGCGTGCGGGCTCCGGAACCCTGGGCGATATCGGCGCGCACAGCATCGACACGGCGCAGTGGCTGACAGGCGATGACATCGTCGGTGTTTCGGCCATGCTGCGCACCTTCGTTCCCACACGTCCCGTGCGGGATGAGCAGGTCGGGCTGGGCGGCCGGGCGCGCGCCGATGCACAGCGCCGTGCTGTGACCGTCGACGACGCGGCCGCCTTCACGGCGGAGTTCGCCGGGGGAGCGCTGGGCGTCTTCGAGGCGACCCGGCTCGCCACCGGCCACCGCAACTCGAACCGTGTCGAGATCAACGGGGACCGCGGTTCGGTCGCGTTCGACTTCCGTTCGATGAATGAGCTCGAGTTCTACGACGCTCGCGACCCGCTGGGTGAGCAGGGTTTCCGGCGGATCCAGGCGAATGAGCCGGAGCATCCGTACGCCGACGCCTGGTGGCCCGCGGGTCACGGGCTCGGGTACGAGCATCTCTTCACGCATCAGGTGGTCGATCTCGTGCGCGCCATCGCGGGCGAGGCGAAGGTCGCGCCGACCTTCGCCGAGGCGGCGCGCGTGCAGCGTGTTCTCGCCGCTGTCGAGCAGAGCGCTGCCCAGCGGAGCACCTACGTCCCGGTCGAAGGAGAGTCCGCATGAGCGCACGCAGGGCATTGGTCGTCCGCGGGGGATGGGCAGGGCACAGTCCGGTCGAGGCGACCGATCTGTTCCTGCCCTTCCTCGAGAGTCACGGGTTCGTCGTTCGCGTCGAGGAATCCAACGAGGTGTACGCCGACGAGGCCGTCATGGAGGAGGTCGACCTGGTGGTGCAGTCGGTCACGATGTCGGAGATCTCGCGCGAGGCATCCCGCGGGCTGCGGAAGGCCGTCGAACGAGGCACGGGTCTCGCCGGATGGCACGGCGGCATCGCGGATTCATATCGCAATGACGCGGACTACCTGCAGCTGATCGGCGGGCAGTTCGCCACGCACCCGTCGAAGCATCCCGACCGGTGTGGGGGAGATGAGACCGACAACTTCCTGCCGTACACGGTCGATCTGACCGAGCTGGGGCGCGGGCACGAGATCACGGCCGGCATCGAGGACTTCACGCTCGACACCGAGCAGTACTGGGTGCTGCACGATGATCTGATCGACGTGCTCGCCACCACGACGCATCCGGTTCAGCCCTACCATCCGTGGCATCGCCCCATCACATCGCCCGCGGTGTGGACGCGGCTGTGGGGCGCGGGTCGCGTTTTCGTCGCGACCCCCGGGCACAGCCTCGAGGTCCTGCGCGACGACAGCGTTCGGACGATCATCGAACGGGGGATGCTGTGGGCCAGCCGCACGGAATCGGCATAGTCGGACTGGGGGTCATCTCGCGTCAGTACCTGGCCACGCTGCAGGGTCTGCCGGGCATCCGGATCGTCGCGACGGCCGACCTGGACGCGGCTCGCGC
>NZ_HG779731.1:0-14164 GCF_000582705.2 Microbacterium sp. C448 | reverse complement strand
CTGCCGCGCCCTGACCGTCGATGAGCTCGTCGCCGACCCGGCCGTGCAGACGGTCATCAACCTCACGATCCCCGCAGCGCACGCCGAAGTCGCGCTCGCGGCTCTCGCGCGCGGCAAGAACGTGTACGGCGAGAAGCCGCTCGCGGCGACGTTCGTCGAGGCGGTCGGGATGATGGATGCCGCGGGCACCGCGTGGATCGGGGCGGCTCCCGATACGGTGCTCGGCACGGGGATCCAGACCGCGCGCGACGCGGTCGACTCGGGCGCCATCGGGCGTCCCACCGCTGCCTCGGCGACGTGGGTCTCGGCGGGGCACGAGTCGTGGCACCCGCACCCCGACTTCTACTACCGCGACGGCGGCGGCCCCCTGATGGATATGGGCCCCTACTACCTCACCTCGCTCGTGCACCTGCTGGGGCCGGTGACGCAGGTGTCGGGGTCGTCGTCGCGCACCCGCGATACTCGGCGCATCGGGTCGGGGCCGCGCCTCGGCGAGATCATTCCGGTCGAGGTCGACACGCATGTGGCCGGTGTTCTCGAGCATCTCGGCGGTGCCGTGTCGACTGTCACGTTCAGCTTCGACGCGGCGGCGACCACCGCGGCACCGCTCGAGGTCCACGGCGAGGCGGGAAGCCTGACGGCCCCGGACCCGAACCTGTTCGAGGGCGAGGCGCGCGTGCGCGGTCTCGGCCAGAAGTCCTGGACCGTGCTTCCGCCGAGCGCAGGATATGAGGGCGCGGGGCGCGGGATCGGCGTCATCGACTTCCTGCGCGGCGGCGATCGCGCGAGCGGAGCGGTGGCCCTACACGTCCTCGAAATCATGACGGCCCTCCTCGACTCCGCCCGCGAGGGCCGCCGGGTCACCCTGCGGACGACCGCCCCGCGTCCCCCGCTCGTACCCCTCACGTCCCCCGACGAATGGAGCACGACATGACCGCCTCAGCACGCGCCGTCATCGACCTCGACGTGACCGGTCACCGGATCAACCGACACATCTACGGCCACTTCGCCGAGCACCTGGGCCGGTGCATCTACGACGGATTCTGGGTGGGCGAGGATTCGCCGATTCCGAACGAGCGCGGCATCCGTCTCGACATCGTGGACGCGCTGCGGGCGCTCGACATCCCGAACCTGCGGTGGCCCGGCGGATGCTTCGCCGACACGTACCACTGGAAGGACGGCATCGGACCCCGCGAGTCGCGTCCGGCGATCGCGAACACCCACTGGGGCGACGTGGTCGAGAACAACCACTTCGGCACGCACGAGTTCATGGACCTGTGTGATCTGCTGGGCACCGACGCGTACGTGAACGGCAACCTCGGCAGCGGCACGGTGCAAGAAATGGCCGACTGGGTCGAATACCTGACGCGCGACGACGACAGCCCGATGGCTCGGCTTCGGCGCGAGAACGGTCGCGACGAACCGTGGAAGGTGCCGTTCTGGGGCCTGGGAAACGAGGCCTGGGGATGCGGCGGCAACATGTCCGCCGGACACTACGCGGCCGAGGCCCGGCGCTACGCCACGTTCTGCCGCGACCACGGCGGCAACACGCTGACACGCATCGCCGCGGGCGCGAACGAGGGCGACCTCGAGTGGACCCGCACGCTTATGAAGTCGGTGACCGAGTGTGCGGGTTGCACGATGGGCGCCGAGCCCGTGTACCAGGCGATCTCCTTCCACTTCTATACGCATTCCGGTACCGGCATAAACACGGAGGATGCCGCTGGCTTCACAACCGAGCAGTACTACGCGACGCTCGCCTACGCCTCCGAGATCGAACGGCTCATCCGCGGCCACGTCGCGGTCATGGACTCCTACGATCCCGACGGCCGCATCGGGCTCGTCTGCGACGAGTGGGGCACGTGGTGGAACGTCGAAGAGGGAACAAACCCCGGCTTCTTGTTCCAGCAGAACACCGTGCGAGATGCTCTCGTTGCGGGCATCCATTTCGACGCCTTCCACCGCCACGCCCGCCGGATCTCGATGGCCAACATCGCGCAGACCGTCAACGTGCTGCAGGCGATGGTGCTGACGGACGGCGACCGGCTCGTGCTGACCCCGACGTACCACGTGTTCGAGATGAACAAGGGGCATCAAGATGCGTCTCAGCTGAGCGCTCATCTGCTGGAGGCCCCCGCGGCGCCGGTCGCGGGCGCGGAGCTGCCGCTGCTGTCGATGTCGGCGTCGACGAAGGACGCGGGGGCGCTCATCTCGCTCACGCATCTTGCGGTCGACGAGACGCTCGACGTGTCGATCGATCTGCGGGGACGCGGGGCGCATGTACGACGGGCGCGGGTCTTGACGGGTGACGCGCCGGACGCTTTCAACGCACCGGGCGAGGACGCGCGCGTCGCGCCCACGCCGCTCGAGACGACTCTTGAGGGCGGTGTGCTGCGGCTCCAGATGCCGCCGCACTCGTTCGCGACGATCGAGCTCGACCTGAGCTGACCGGGCCCTCAGCCCGCGAGCGCCCGGTGCACGGAGGCGACGGCGCTCGAGCCTTCGCCGACGGCCGCCGCGACCCGCTTCATCGACCCGCGGCGGACGTCCCCCGCGGCGAACACGCGGGGAAGGGATGTCTCGAAGGGCAGGGGTTCGCGACCGAGCGCGCGCCACTGCATGCCGAGCGCCGCGATGTCGACGCCCGTCCGCAAGAAGCCATCGACATCGCGGTCGAGCGATGACAACCACGACGTGGCGGGATCGGCACCGATGAAGCAGAAGAGGCCGCGCGCGCTGACATCTCCCACGCTGTCAATGCTGACTCGATCGAGCGACGACTCACCGCCGAGCGCGACGATGCGCGACCCGGTATGGACCTCGACCCGAGGATCTTCGAGCAGACGATCGACGAGGTACGAAGACATCCGACTCCCGAGGTCGGAGCCTCGGACGACCAGGCGCACGGGGCACCCGTTCGCCGCCAGATACAGCGACGCCTGCCCGGCCGAGTTCGCCCCGCCCACGACGACTACGGGGGATTCGAGCACCTGGCGGAGTTCGAGTTGGGTTGCGGCGTAGTAGATGCCCGCCCCCTCGAACTCAGACCACCGATCGAGCGGTAGCCGGCGATACGCCGCGCCGGACGTGACGATCGCGCTCCGGGCACGGATGACGCGGCCATCGGTCAGGGTGATGTCGAGCAGGTCGTCGCCCACGGGGGTCAGGTCGACCGCCTCGCACGGTGCATAAACGCGCACCCCGAACTTGAGCGCCTGCAGCGATGCCTGACCGATCAGGTCTGCACCGCTCACCCCGAACGGGAAGCCGAGAAAGTTCTCGATGCGCGAGGTCGTGGCGGCTTGCCCGCCCGGTGCGACGGCGTCGAGCAGGACGGTCGAGAGCCCCTCGGATGCGCCGTAGATAGCGGCGGCGAGCCCCGCGGGCCCGGCACCGACGACGACCAGGTCGACGACCGCGTCCGCCACGGCCTGGTAGCTCAGCCCGAGGCGGTCAGCGACCAGCCCCGGGGTCGCGCGCACCAGGGGTTCGCCCTGTATGAAGGCGACCGGCAGGTCTTCGGTGGTGAAATCGTGGTGCGCGAGGTACTCGCGGTCCTCGGGGGTGATCTCGTACGCCGAATGGACGAGGTCGAGTCGCTCCGCGAAGCGGCGGAGCGACATGAGTTCCGGTGACGAGGCTGTGCCGACCAGCTTCAACGTCAGCGCTGCCGGTCCGCGGCGCAGGTGCTCGCGGCGGGCCCACAGCGTGTGCAGGACGATGTCGCACAGCTCGTCATCCTCCGCCATCAGGCGGCGCAGCTCGGCGCGGGTGACGCGGTACACGGTGCCCGCCTGTGTGACGCGTGCGGAGAGAAAGGCGCCCTGGCCATTCAACAGACCGAGCTCGCCCACGAAGCTGCGTGGGCCCATGGGGGCGATGACTGCCTCTTCGACCCAGCCGAGTGCGTCGCGCACGACCTCCACCTCGCCCGAGTCGACCAGGATCAGGTCGTACTCGGCATCCCCTGACCGGAAGACGAAGTCGCCGACCGAGGTCTGCTGCGCGGTACCGTACGTCAGCATCCGTTGCCACTGGGCGGTCGTCAGTGTCGGCATCTGGATTTCTGAACCCATGCCCACAGGGTAGCCACCGGCCGGCGGGTGGATGCAGATACTGCGAATCTCGTCTTTTCGTCGAAAGCCTGCATCCGAAACGGGCACTCGCACCGAATAACCCTCTGAGTCCTACCTGTAGGCCAGACCGAGAGGGATGATCATGGCAAAGAAGCCGGATCAAACGACGATCGTCGAGTACGACCATGTCGGGGAGGCCGACGTCCTCGAGCTGAGAACCCAACCTCTTCCGCCGCCCGCCCCGGGCGAGGTCACCGTCCAGGTGATCTGCGCCGGCATCAGCCACATCGACGGGTTTATCCGAGCGGGCCGAGAGACGGATTGGGACGAGCAGTGGCCGCGACGTTCCGGGAGCGAGTTCGCGGGAATCGTCGTGGCGGTCGGTGAAGGGGCCGGGGGTTTTCGCGTCGGCTCAGACGTCATCGGGCATGTGCGGGCCGGGGCCCACGCCACATTCGTCAACGTGCCGGTTGTTGCTTTGGTCATGAAGCCGAAGTCGCTCACCTGGGAGGCGGCGGGTGGGATGTTCCTCTCAGGAGCGACGGCGCTCGAGGTGCTCGACGAACTCAAGATCGGTGCCTCCGATGTCGTCGTGATCTCTGCCGCGGCGGGTGGGGTCGGCAGCATCCAAGCCCAGGTGGCCAAGCATCGCGGGGCGACGGTGATCGGGACCTGCGGTGACCGCAACTTCGATTACCTGCGCCAGCTCGGCATCAAGCCTGTCCGCTACGGGGACGGGATCGCGGATCGAATCCGCAGAGCCGCCGCGGGTGCGTCCGTGACCGCCCTGATAGACAACTTCGGCCAGGACGGTCATGCCCTCGTTGACGAGCTGGGGGTCCCGGCCGGCCGCTACCGCTCGAGCGCCGATCGCCGCGAAGTCGAGCTACGACTTCTGCGCGGTGACCCCGAATCCGTCGCACACGCCACCGACGTGTTGGCTCGACTGGTCGACCTGGCGCAGGCGCGCACCTTCACTCTGCTCGTCTCGGGCATTTATCCCCTTCGCCGGATTTCGGAGGCGTACGCCGACCTGCAGAAGCTGCACTCGCGCGGCAAGGTGCTGCTCGGCACCAACATGGTGTCCTCGTTCCGCACCCTGAAGGCGCGCGATGTGCACGAAGCGGTGGGCTGAGCGGAGCCAACGCCGCAGTCGCGTCGGAGGAGACATCCGAAACTCACGGCCCGCTCCCAGCTTGACGGGACCAAAACCACTCACTCATCCGTTCCCTTCAGTGACGCTGCAGCCAGCCGCGTCCCCCGAGGAGGAAAAATGACACACGACTATCGCGCGACTGCCGATGCACTCAGCCGCCTCACCCCGGCGCAGTACCGGGTCACGCAGGACGACGGCACCGAGCCGGCCTTCCGCAATGAGTACTGGGACCACCACGAGGAGGGCATCTACGTCGATGTCATCTCGGGCCAGCCGCTCTTCTCATCGATCGACAAGTACGACAGCCGAAGCGGCTGGCCGAGCTTCACCCGGCCAATCGACCCCGCGGCCGTGACCGAGAAGATCGACCGGACGCTCTGGATGAAGCGCACGGAGGTGCGATCCGCCGGAGCCGACAGTCATCTGGGTCACGTCTTCGACGACGGCCCCCGCGACGCGGGCGGACTGCGCTACTGCATGAACTCGGCCGCGCTGCGATTCATCCCCGTCGCGCAGCTCGAGGCCGAGGGATACGGTGAGTTCCGCGCCCTCTTCGGCAACACCGACACCGACAACACGACGACAACTCAGGAGAACGCATCATGACGGACGACGGAAGCATCACCCGCACCCCCGGAACCGAGACGGCAGTCCTCGCCGGTGGCTGTTTCTGGGGCATGGAGGACCTGATCCGCCGCCAGCCCGGCGTTCTCGACACACGCGTCGGCTACACGGGTGGGCAGAACGAGCACGCGACCTACCGCAACCACCCGGGTCACGCCGAGGCGGTCGAGATCGTGTTCGATCCGACGAAGACGACGTACCGCGACATCCTCGCGTTCTTCTTCCAGATCCACGACCCGTCGACCCTGGACCGTCAGGGCAACGACATCGGATCGAGCTACCGCTCGACGATCTTCCCGCTCACCCCCGAGCAGGAACGCGTCGCGCGCGACACGATCGCCGACGTTGACGCCTCGGGTCTCTGGCCGGGCAAGGCCGTCACGACGATCGAGCCCGCCGGTCCGTTCTGGGAGGCCGAGCCCGAGCACCAGGACTATCTGCTGCGCATCCCGAACGGCTACACGTGCCACTTCCCCCGCCGGGGATGGGTGCTGCCCCAGCGCGAGGCATCCGCCAGCGTCTGACGCCCCTCGCACCTACGCCGCCTGAACGCGTAAACGAAGAAGCCCGCCGCATGCTCTGCGGCGGGCTTCTTCGTTATGTGGGGGATCAGGTCAGGTTCGAGAGCAGCGCATTGCCGCCCGCGATGAGAAGTGCCCACAGGGGAAGGCTGAGTACGGCTCCGACGACGAGTCCGCGGAGCGCCGAGGTGCCCTCAGCCCGCTCGACGGCGTACTCGCGAACCCACGCCTCCGTGGGGTGCGCGACGCGCGCGGGGTCGCTCGTGGCGATAGACGACATGGAACGCCGTCACTTTCTCCCCGTTAACTCCCCAGAGCCGGTAGGTACATGAGAACTATATGAGAGGCCTGTCATAAATGACAAGGCTCCCGTCGCGAACCGACCCGCAGGCCGGTCCGCGACGACCCTAGCGCCGCCGGGCGATTCGCGCGCCCCGTGCGATGAAGAAGAACGCCGCACCGGCGGCCAGCAGCGCGCCCCCGAGCACGATCGGAAGGGTCAGGTCGGAGCCCGATTCCGCGAGTTGTTCGCCCGCCGCCACCGCCGCCGCCACCGTGGGCGCCGCGATCACGACGGTGTACGTCGCGGAGGCGTCAGCTGATGTCCCGTTCGAGGCGGTGACTGTGAAGGTGTACGTGCCCGGGGTGGTCGGCGTTCCCGAGATGACGCCGCTCGTTGCGTCGAGGCCGAGGCCCGTCGGCAGCGTGCCGCCCGTGATCGAGTACGTCGGGGTCGGCGTTCCGGATGCGGTGACGGTGTAGGAGTACTCCGTGCCCGCGGTGCCCGCCGTGGGGCCGGCGGAGGTGATCGTCGGGCGCACGTTGTCGCAGCCGGACGGGCGTGTGATCGTGTCGTTGTCGAGAGTGACCGCGGCATTCAGGGCGAGCAGACGCCCCTCGATCGTCGCACCCGACGTCACGGTGATCGACTGGTCTGCCATGACGGTGCCGACGAAGAGCTCGCTGCCATCGATCGTCGCGGAGGTGGGCACCTGCCAGAACACGTTGCACGAATTCGCGCCGCCGGTCACGATGACTTCGGCGTCGCTCCCGACGATCAGGCTCGACGAGGCTTGGAAGACCCAATACGCGTCTTCGTTGCCCGCGAGTGTGAGGGTACCGGTGAGCGAGAGGTCCCCCTCGTAAA
Organism: Microbacterium sp. C448; assembly: GCF_000582705.2. Taxonomy (NCBI): domain Bacteria; kingdom Bacillati; phylum Actinomycetota; class Actinomycetes; order Micrococcales; family Microbacteriaceae; genus Microbacterium; species Microbacterium sp. C448. The sequence continues at coordinate 6,640 of NZ_HG779731.1, read as the reverse complement.
CCCCCGGTACGAGGGATAGTCCGGTCAGATCACCCAGACCGGTCACGATCGGGGTCAGACCGTCCGCGACGCCATACGCGGTGCCGAGGTCGCTCTTCGCCTGGTCGACCAGGGACGGGGGAGCATAGACCGAGCCCCCCGTCTGGTCCAGGTTCTCCTGGCCCGTGACGGATGTGCCCGGGCTCACGCCGACGTCACCGAAGACGGTGGTCGTGCCGGTCGCCGCGAATGTGACTTCCGATCCACCCAGCACCGCGAACGTTTCCGCCGTACCCAGATCGATGGGCCCATCGGCCGCGTGTGCCGCAGTGGGGAGGATCGCGACGCCGATGACGGCGACGGATGCGAGGAGGACTGCGCCTCGGTGACTGAATTTCTGGACCATGGTCGAGGTCCCTTCCTTAATCAGGAGGGAAACGTCGAGGACCCCGGTCACACGTCTACCTATGCCCAGCTTCACACGGGTTCGAGGCCTCCGGGGGAATCGCGAAAAACCGATGCGCGATCGACACCTGCCGGACATCTGTCCGACATGCTGTACCCTTCCGCCAATCCCCGCCGAGACCCGCTCCGAAGAAGCGGCATGGAGCTGATCCGAGACGAGAGCGCACTCGGCCTCGAGCGTGTCGTCGTGGAAACGTCGCTCGGACCCGTGGTGGTCCGGTCGGGACGCCGCGCGAGCGATACCGCGACGATCCTCGTGCACGGCGCCGCTGGATCGTGGACGACGTGGACGCCCCTGATCGCCTACGCCGACGGACGCGGCATGCCGTTGGTCGATCTGGTCATTCCGGACCTTCCCGGCTGGGGTGAGTCCGCGGCCCCCGACTGGCGCGAGGCGAGCATCGGCGCATACGCCGGGGCCATAGCCGAGATCGCCCTCGCTCTCGGCTATCGACGCTGGCGTCTCGTCGGTCATTCGCTCGGCGGATTCCTGGCGCTGGATCTGGCCTCGCGCACCCCGGACGCGACGACATCCGTTGTGCTCGTCTCGCCGACGGGTCCCGCGGTCGTCGAAGCGGTGCGGAGGCAGGTGTGGGGCGGCATCCGTCTGCCATGGTTCGCGGGAATGCTGCTCGCGATGCGCATTCTCGACGCTTTCGGGAGCATCGGTGTCGTGCGGGGTCTGCGTCGCATCGGGATGCTTTGTCTGCTCTCAAGCCCGCTGTTCGCCGATCGGGGTGTGATCGACGCGAGCGTGATCGATGCTTTCGCCGATGAGCTACGGCCGACCTCGTTCGTGCATGCCGCCCGGGCCGTGGCGGGTTATGACCTGCGGCGCTTCGAGCAGATCGGGTGCCCGGTGCGTTCGGTGCGCGGTCAGCGGGATGCTTTCTCGTCCGAATCCGACAGTGCGTGGTTCGCTCGGACGATTCCGGCCTTCCGCGAACAACGGGTGCCGGATGCCGGACACTTCGCCGCAATCGAATCGCCCGGTGTCGTGCTGCAGGCGATCCTGGCTAGCGCGCTTGCCGCATGAGTATCCGCCGCCAATCGCCAGGAACGCGCGACGCAGGCCCCGGCGCGGTCTGATCCACCGGATGCGCCTGCGGGGGAGCGAGGTGGGGCCCATCGATCCCGCTCTCGATCTCGTAGTCCCAGAACCAGTCCTCGCCGGGTTCGAACGACCGGATGACGCGATGCCCGGTTTCGTGCCAGTGCGCCGTCGCGTGGCGGTTAAGCGAATCGTCGCAGCAGCCGATGTGGCCGCACGCCGCGCATCGGCGCAGGTGAACCCACCAACTGCCCGTGTCGTCGCACTCGACGCATCCGGTTCCGCTCGGGGCAACCTCGGGGTTGATGAAGCTCGACGGATCGCTCATGTCCGACTCCCGTTCTGGTTCGTGCACCTCTTCGGTGCCATTCGAACTTAGGGGTACGGATGCTCCCGCAACAGCGTCGCCAGATGTACCGCGTTCCGGGCCAGCATGGTCGTGGCGCTCGACACCGCCTCGGGCGTCTCGTCGAGATCTCGGTAGTCGACCGTCTGCATCGCCTCGCCGACCCAGTATGTGCCGCCCTGTGCCGGCAGGGTGAAACCGACGTCCGAGAGACCCTGGTATAGGTCCGCGGTCGCCTTGTGCGCGCCGTCCTCGTTGCCGACGATTCCGGTCACGGCGACCTTGCCGAAGAGGATCGGGCGACCCGCGTCGTCCGTCTCGGACAGCTCGGCGTCGAGACGTTCGAGGACGCCCTGGGCCACGCTCGACATGTGACCCATCCAGATGGGCGAGCAGATGACGAGGATGTCGGATGCCAGGATCTGTTCCCGGATGCCCGGCCAACCGTCGCCCTCACCCATGTCCTTCTCGACGCCGGGCGCGACGTTCTCATCGATGACACGCACCTGGGCGGTCTGCGCGCCGAGGTCGGCGAGGGCCCGCAGGATCTGGGTCGTGAGCAGCTCGGTGCTCGAAGGCTCGGGGGACTTCGTGAGCGTGCAGTTGAGCGCGAGCGCGCGAATTTCGGCCATGGGCCACCTCCTCATCGGGATGTGTCCAACCTAGGAGCGGACCTCGGGCGCGGTCACGGGGGTTGACACGCCGCTCCGGTGGTGCGAGCCCCGTTCAGTCGATGCGCGAGTGTTCGCCGAGGCGGTGCCACGTGCGGTTGTGGTAAACCAGCGCGTCGCCTGCCTCGCCCGCGGCGGGATCCCGCGACAGGCTCGACTGCAGGGCGTGCACCGCGAAGATCGTGGAGCCGCCGGCATCCATCCGATTCACGACGGCGCCCCGGATCCACGCCCGCACGCCGTGGTAGACCGGTTCGCCCGTGACCAGGCGCGACCACGAATCGGTGTCGGCGAAACGATCAACACCACTGGTCGCACCCAGGCGGGCGAGGGGCAGGTCCTGGGCATCGAGCAGGTGGACAACGACGGTGTCGGCTGCGGCAAGGGCGCGAGCACTCGAGGACTGAGCGGAAACCGAGAAGACGAGGAGGGGCGGGTCGGCGCTCACGGACGAGACGGATGTCGCGGTCAGCGCGACGGGTCCGCTGCCATCGTCGGCGGTGATCACGGCGACGCCCCCCGGGTGCCCGCGGAACGCGGCCTTGAAGTCGTCGGCCGACAGCGAGGGGAAGGCCACCGCGCCCTCGGTGGGTGCGACACGGTCGGCGGTCGGCTCGGATTCGGTCGTCATCCCCACACGCTATCCCCCGTTTCGGGCAGCGGCTCCGTGTTCGCGACGCTCGGCGTAATGCGCCCTTCCATATTCGGGATTCTGTGACACGAGCGAAACAAACCGGGTGCATACTGATGTCGCAGCGTAAGCCGTTGCGGGCCCGCCGGGCCAAAAAATCCCGGTGGTGTGAAGGCGTCGTCAGCCCTCGTTCCCGGCTGGGCATGCGTGTGCGGGGCGACACGACACCTTCGATTTCCTGTCAATCGGTACAGATGTGAGAAGTGAAATGTCGCTCAAAGTCACGATCGTCGTCGGCAATCCCAAGCCGGCATCCCGCACGCGCAAGGTCGCGGAGCTGCTCGTCGAGAAGCTCCTCGCCCCCCGCGCGTACTCGCTCGAGGTGATCGATCTCGCCGATCACACGGCCGAGATCTTCGCCTGGCCCTCGGAAGAGATGGCGGCGCTCAACGCCTCCGTCGCCGAGAGCGACCTGGTGGTCTTCGCGTCTCCGACGTACAAGGCCACCTACACGGGTCTGCTCAAGGCGTTCCTCGACCGGTACCCGGCGAACGGCCTCGCGGGCGTCACGGCGATCCCGGTGCATACCGGCGCGGACTTCAGCCACGCGATGGGTCCGACCTACAACCTCGCGCCCCTGCTCGTCGAGCTGGGTGCGATGGTCCCGGGTCGCGGCTTCTACCTTTCGTTGACCCAGATGGATCAGCTCGAGGATGTCGTGGGCACGGCTGCGGCAGAGTATGCGACGAACCTCGCGCGCCTGGCGCTCGTGGCCGGCGCGACGGCAACACCTCTCACCTGAACCCGATTGCGTCGTCACTGATAGGAGGAACACCATGCACGAGTCAGCACTCGAGTCAGCACTCACCCCGGCACCCATCTCGGCGCCTACCGCGATCGACGCACGTCTGTTCCGTGACACGCTCGGGCATTACGCATCGGGCATCACGGTCATCAGCGGGCTGGAGGCGGACGAACCCGTCGGCTTCACCTGCCAGTCGTTCTACAGCGTGTCGATGGATCCACCCCTCGTCTCGTTCAGCGTCATGCTGACCTCGACGACCTACCCGCGCATCAAGCAGAGCGGCCGCTTCGCCGTCAACGTGCTCGCGCACGACCAGCTCCATGTCTCGAACCAGTTCGCCCGCAAGGGGACGGACAAGTGGGCCGGGATCGACTGGACACCCGCTGCGTCGGGCAATCCCGTCATCCACGACACCCTGATGTGGGTGGATTGCGAGCTCTGGGACGAGTATGTCGCCGGAGACCATCTGATCGTGATCGGCAAGGTTGTCGAGATGAGCGCGCCGGAGTGGCACACGCGCGAGCCGCTGCTCTACTTCAAGGGTTCGTACCGCCACCTGCGCGAGGCCGACCAGCTCGCCAGCTGAACGCCTTCTCTGTCGGAACGGCGGCGCGGGCTCGGGCCGCCGTTCCGACAGAATGAGCGCATGACCACGGCCGAGACGACCAGGGTGCCCTACGAACACCGGTGGCCGGCGATCGTGGGCGTGCTCGCCGTCCTCGTGCTGTGGCTGCTGCTGCCGAGCTTCTTCCTGGAGCCGTTGCGCTGGGTGGCCGTCGGCGTCTGCGCGCTGCTCGTCATCCCGCTCATCGTCCTGAACCCTCACCACCTCGTGCGGCAGACGACCTGGTCCCGCTGGTTCTCGCTGATCCTCGGGGTTCTGCTCCTGCTCGTGACGCAGGCGCTGCTCGTGCAGCTGGTCTACGAACTGCTCACGGCCCCGGATGCCGAGGGCATCAGCATCCTGCTCGCTGCCCTGCAACTGTGGGTGACCAATGCCATCGCGTTCGGACTGCTGTATTGGGAGCTGGACCTCGGCGGCCCGGTGGCCCGTGCCCGGGGATCGCGCGACGTCACGAAGGCCGACTTCGTTTTTCCGCAGGACTCGACCCCGGGCTTCGGGGCGTGGCGACCCCGCTACTTCGACTACCTCTACATCTCGCTGACGGCCGGCATGGCCTTCTCGCCGGCGGATGCGCTCCCGATCACACGCCGCGCGAAGGCGTTCATGGCGGTCGAGGCTCTCGCCGGATTCATCATGTCGGTGCTCGTGATCGCACGCGCCGTATCGGCGATCACCTGAGGGTTCGCATCACCTGAAGCATCTCGCACGAGCGCGGATCGACGCTCACACGAACCTGCCAGGAAGACGCGCCCATCCCCGTCGTTGTGGGGATGTCTGAGGGCCGCTCCGTTCCTGTGAACGCGCCGTTCGCCGACCCGACCCATCCGATTGTCGATATGCGTCGGATGACCCCTCGTGCGGCGCAAGTCGCACGTCACGAAAGCGATGTGAAGGAGAAAACTCATGCGCAAGAACACGACTCGAATCGGAATGATGGGCGCCGCGGGACTGGGAGCTGCGGCCCTCGCCGTCGCCGGCTTCGCGATCCCCGCGAACGCCGCGGAATCCACCACGGAAGACACGTCGACGCGGACCAGTGTCACGGGAATGTTCGACATCGTCGACGACCTTCTCGCCGGTGTCTCGGCCGGTGACCTGGTGGTCTCGCCCGACACGAACGCCGGCAACGTCGGCGTAGACGGCGGCATCATCAACGCTCCTTCGGTGGAGGGACCGGTCGTCAGCGACTCGCTGAACGGCGACGTGCTGTCGGGCAACGACACCCCCATTGGTTCCGGCAACAAGGTGCAGGCTCCCGTTGACGCTCCGATCGGGTCCGGCAACGACATCGATGTTCCTGTCGAGGCGCCCGTTGAGGCGCCCGTGGGATCGGGCAACGACACCGACACCTCGGTCGGCGACATCGGCGGAGTGGGCATGCTCGGCGACATCCTGGGCTGATCCGGCTCGTACTCGATGGACCCGCACCGCACAACGCGGTGCGGGTCCTTCTTCGCTGAGAACAGGAGATCCGCCGGAAACAGGACGATATGTGCAGGATCGTCCTGTTCCCGCGGGATCTCCTGTCTTCGGCCGACGATCAGGCGGTCGGGGCGTACGCGGCGCGCGAGCGCGCGAGCGGGATGAGCTGCTCGCGCAGGTAGCCCGCGTACCCGCCGGCCGTTCGTCCCACGAGCCGGCCACTCGTCTGCACCCATGCTTCGTCAGAGGCGACGAGCTGGGCTCCGCGTATTTTCGCCTCGGCGACCAGCAGGACGTCCTCGTGCTCGAGAACGGGCTCGAAACCGCCGGCCGCGACGAGCGTGCTCGCCCGCGTCCCGAGGTTCGCCCCGTGCACGTGACCGTTGGCGGTGCCCGGTTGGTGCGTCGACCACCACGCCGTCGTCTGCTCGGCGGACAGGTCCCGGAAGTCGGGCCGGACCGTGCCCACCACGACATCCGCGCCCGCCGCGGCCAGCTCCCACTGGTGCGTCAGCCAGTTCGCGGGAACCACCGAGTCGGCGTCCGTGTGCGCGATCCATAGACGACGCAGGGGCGTGTGCTCGTGCGTCGCGAGCGCTGCGGCGACACCCGCAGCCCGAGCCGCGCCGACGCCGCGCGTGGCGG
>NZ_HG779730.1:0-9988 GCF_000582705.2 Microbacterium sp. C448 | reverse complement strand
TCCCTTCGACAGGCTCAGGGAGCGTGAGGTTCGCGTCGAGACGTGGCGCCCGTGGAGCGGGAGAGTCCGGGAAGTTCGGACATCCGTCCATCGATCAGCGCCATCTTCTTCGCTCGGCTCCACCCCTGTATCTGCTTCTCCCAGGCGAAGACGCGCTCAATCGATTCGTCAAAAGCACCCCATGCGAGCGTGACGGGACGACGGCGACGCGTGTACGCGGCACCTCGGTCATCGTGATTGTGTTCCCACACCCTTTGCTCTATATCGCGCGCGGTGCTGCCCGTGTAAAAGCTGCCGTCTGCGCACCGCAGGATATACACGAAGGGCATGACTCAGTGTGCGCGCTGTCGACGGTGGCGGTCGGAACTTCTCCACACCCGTAGGCGTCTGGCTGCTCCCTTCGACAGGCTCAGGGAGCGTGGGGCGAGGATCAGCCCTCGCGGGCGATGACCTCGGCCGCGTAGTCCGGCACAGCGTTGTCATCGTCCCGCGGCGGTCGCTCGTAACCGCCCGACGCCGGACGCTCGGGAATCACGATGTCTTCGCGTGAGACGGGCTCGGACGGGATCTGCGAAAGCAGATGCGCCATCATGTTGACGCGCCCGCGCCGCTTGTCTTCGTTGTCGACCTCGAACCAGGGCGACTCCGGGATGTCGGTGTGGACGAACATCGTGTCCTTGGCCCGGGAGTAGTCCTCCCACTTGGTGATCGATGAGACATCGTTCGGGCTCAGCTTCCACCGGCGCATCGGATCACGGGCGCGGTCGTGGAACCGGCGCTCCTGTTCGATATCCGACACCGAGAACCAGTACTTGAGCAGGATGATCCCGTCCTCCACCAGCATCCGCTCGAAAATCGGTGCTTGGTGCAGGAACCGGTGGTATTCGGCGTTCGTGCAGTAACCCATCACGTGTTCGACACCCGCGCGGTTGTACCAGGACCGATCCATCAGGACGATCTCGCCCGCCGCGGGCAGATGCGCGACGTAGCGCTGGAAGTACCAGGTCGACTTCTCGCGCTCGGTTGGCGTGGGCAAAGCCACGATGCGCGTGACACGCGGATTGAGGTACTCGGAGACTCGTTTGATCGTCGACCCCTTGCCCGCCGCATCACGCCCCTCGAAGATGACGACGATGCGCGCACCGGTCGCCTGCACCCACGCCTGCATGTCGACGAGGCGCGCCTGCAGGGCCTTCAACTCGCTCTTGTACAGGGCCTTCGGCATCCGCTTACTCATGGCGCCACCCTACGCGAGGGCGCTTCGGGCGCGCCCTTCGACAGGCTCAGGGAGCGTCCGCACCGGGCTCAGGCGTGGAGAGCCTCGTTGAGTGTCACGCCGACTCCCGCGCGGCGGACGGCCTCGACAGCGCCCGATACGGAGTTGCGCCGGAACAGGATGCCGTCGCTGCCCGAGAGCTCGGCGGCCTTGACGACCGGCACCGTGCCATCGGCCGTCGGCGCGGCGTCGACGAGCGCGACCTTCGTCCCGGCGGTCACATAGAGCCCCGCCTCGACGACGCAGTCGTCACCGAGCGAGATGCCGACACCGGCATTCGCCCCGAGCAGGGTGCGCGCGCCGATCGAGATGCGATGCGTCCCGCCGCCCGAGAGCGTGCCCATGATCGACGCGCCTCCGCCGATGTCGCTGCCGTCGCCGATGACGACGCCCTGTGACACGCGACCCTCGATCATCGAGGAGCCGAGGGTTCCGGCGTTGAAGTTGACGAACCCCTCGTGCATGACCGTCGTGCCGGGGGAGAGGTAGGCGCCCAGACGCACGCGCGAGGCATCCGCGATCCGCACGCCGACGGGAGTGACGTAGTCGGTCAGACGCGGGAACTTATCGAGCGAGCCCACCTGGATGCCGTCACGCAGCAGCAGGGGACGCAGGCGAGTGGCATCGTCGGGATGCATCGGGCCTGCGTTCGTCCACGCCACCACGGGCAGGTGCCCGAAGATGCCGTCGAGGTTGACCTCGTTCGGGGTGGCCAACAGGTGCGAGAGTACGTGCAGGCGCAGGTACGCGTCGGAGGTCGATGCGGGAGGTGCGTCGAGGTCGATCTCGACCGTGACGGCCTCGACCGTGACCCCGCGGCGGTCATCGGGAGCGGCCAGGCGGTCGACGTTGTCGTCCGCGATCGCCGCGTCGCGTCCGAGCGGCACACGGCCGAGTTGCGGATTCGGGTACCAGGTGTCGAGCACCGTCCCGTCGCTCGAGATCGTCGCCAGTCCCTCGCCCCACACCCACCGCTCGCTACTCATGCCACCCACGCTACCGAACCGCGCGGGCCCGGGTTGGCCACGATCGCGCCGGTACACTCGGGGGATGCCGCAGCTCGACCTGTCCGTGTCACCCGTCGAGCTCACCCGGGTGCTCTGTGACATTCCGAGCGTCTCGGGGGATGAGACCCCCCTCGCGGATGCGATCGAGGCCGCGGTGTCGACGCTCCCGCATCTCGAGGTGTTCCGCGACGGTGACACGATCGTGGCGCGCACCATGCTCGGTCGCGACCAGCGGGTTGTGATCGCGGGACACATCGACACGGTGCCGATCAACGACAACCTGCCGACGCGCGATGTGGTCGTGGATGGCGAGGAGTGCATCTGGGGCCGCGGCACGGTCGATATGAAGGCCGGGGTGGCGGTGCAACTCGTGCTCGCCGCCGAGCTGGTCGAACCTCGGGTCGACATCACGTGGATGTGGTACGACCACGAGGAGGTGGATTCGAGCCTCAACGGGCTCAATCGGCTTTCGCGCGTCCGCCCCGATCTCTTCCAGGCCGACTTCGCGATCCTCGGTGAGCCCTCGGGCGGCGAGGTCGAGGGCGGATGCAATGGGACGCTTCGAGCCATCGTCCGGACGCACGGCGTGCGTGCGCACTCGGCACGCTCCTGGATCGGCGAGAACGCGATCCACAAGGCAGCCCCGATCCTCGAGCGACTCGCTCGCTATCGGGCGCAGACGGTCACCGTCGAGGGCCTCGACTACCGCGAGGGGCTCAACGCCGTATCGATCTCGGGCGGCATCGCCGGCAACGTGATCCCCGATCTCTGCGAGGTCGAGGTGAACTTCCGGTTCGCGCCCAACCGTTCCGAACTCGCGGCAGAACAGCACGTCCGCGACGTGTTCGAGGGTTTCGAGGTCGAGATCGTCGATCTCGCGCCGGGCGCGCGCCCGGGACTGGATGCCCCGCTGGCCCGCGAGTTCGTCGCGGCGGTCGGCGCCGAACCGCGACCGAAGTACGGGTGGACGGATGTCGCACGCTTCTCCGCGCTGGGAGTACCCGCGGTCAACTACGGCCCCGGAGACCCGCACCTCGCGCATCACGACGAAGAGCGGGTTCCGGTCTCCCAGATCGAGGCCGTGGCGCGCGGTTTGCGGGCGTGGCTGACGGCGTGAGCGGCGCCGAGGCTCCCGGCCCCGACGAGGACGCGCTGCTGATACGCCCGGCCCGAGGGCCTTGGATGGTGCTGTGGATCGCGTTGATCTACCTGGCCGCGCGGCTGGTCACGACGGGGCTGATGTTGCTCGCGTCTGCGATGTCGGGCCCGGATTCACGCTTCGGAGTCAACCCGGGGCTCGGATCCTTCATCATCGGCTGGGATGCCCAGTGGTACTGGCTGATCGCCGTCAGCGGTTATCCGACGCAACTCCCGCTGACGGACACGGGCGCGGTGGCCGAGAACGCCTGGGCCTTCATGCCGATCTACGCCTTCCTCTCAAACGTCATCGGCATCCCCTTCGGCTACTGGGGCGCGGGTGGGTTCCTCGTCGCGATCGCGGCGGGCTTCGGCTGCTGCCTGGTGCTGTTCCAGATGACGCGCGGGCGCATCGGCGACACCGCCGCGCTGTGGTCGGTGGGCCTGTTCGCGTCGGCGCCCCTGGCGGCCCTGTTCCAGGTTGCGTATGCCGAGTCGCTGTTCCTGCTGTGGCTGCTCGTATCGATCTGGTGCTTGCAGCGACGGCGCTACGGATGGCTCTACGCGCTGATTCCGCTCATGGCCTTCACCCGACCGGGGGTGCTCGCGTTCGCGCTCTTCCTCGGGCTGTTCGGTCTCTGGCGGTGGTTCCGGCGCGACCGCGAGCCGCTCCACCGGATCGAGATCGCCCACATCCTCGCGCTCGGGGCCCTCGCGGTGGCGACAGGATTCGCATGGCAGATCGTCGTCGGGATCGTGACGGGGGATCTGGGCGGATATCTCGCGACGGAGCTGGCCTGGCGCCGCAACTGGGTCGCCGACGGGGGAGTGTTCATCCCGTTCCACGGCTGGTTCGCGGGTGCCGAGTTCTGGTTGCAGTCGTGGGGTGCGCCTGCGGGAATCGGGATCGTCGCGGCGGTCGCGCTGATGCTCGGTGCGGCCGCGCTGCTTTTGTTCGAACCGCACGTGCGGCGTCTCGGCGTCGAGGTGCGACTGTGGGCGGCGAGCTATCTCGTGTATCTCTTCGCGGTGTTCTTTCCGCAGTCGAGCATCTTCCGGTTGCTGTTCCCGCTCTCGCCGCTCTGGGGTGCGGTCGCTGCCCCGCGGTCGATGATCTGGCGGATCGGGGCGCTCGCCGTGTGCCTCGTGGGGCAGTGGTGGTGGATATGGAACATGTATGGACTGGCAAACATGTACTGGCAGGTGCCCTGATATACCGCTCGGCCGATTTATGTCGGTGGGCAGGATAAACTGGACTGAGCTAGATTTCGCGACGAAAGGGGCCGCTATGGCAGCCATGAAGCCGAGGACCGGCGACGGACCGATGGAGGCTGTGAAGGAGGGGCGCCTGATTATCGTGCGGGTGCCGCTCGAAGGTGGGGGGCGTCTCGTGGTCTCGGTCAACGACGCCGAAGCCAAGGAGCTTCACGACGTGCTCTCCGGAGTTGTCTCCGCATAGAGTTCGTCGTCTGGCCGGTTCCGTTCACGGGACCGGCCTTTCTGCGTCCCCGGCGCTACTCCGTGATCTACTCCGTGATCTTGGTGAGCTGCAGGAGCCCGTCGCCGACGATCGACAGGGCGGGCATGACCGCTTGCGATCCCTGCGTCTCTTGGATCAGTGAGCGGAAGGCCGTCGTGATCGGGTCGCGCTGGACGGGGTCCGCGACCCGCCCGTTCTGCAGGGCGCGGGGGATGAGCACCGTGCCACCGACGCGCACGAGGCGCAGACCGTGGGCCACGTACTCCAGGATGTGCTCAGGGTCCGCGTCGATGAGGACGATGTCGTATGCCGACTCGTTCATGCGCGGCAGGACATCGGCTGCACGACCGGTGATGAAGCGTGCGCGTGCGGGCGGGATGCCTGCGTCTGCGAACGCCTTGCGCGCTGCGGCAAGGTGCTCGGGTTCGGCGTCGATCGTCGTCAGGATGCCTCGGGCGCTGCCACGGAGCAACCACATGCCCGACACCCCGGCCCCCGTGCCGATCTCGACCAGGTTGAGGGCGTCCGACGCGGCGGCGAGCACAGCGCACTGTGCACCGATCGCGGGATCGATGGGGACGATGCCCAACTCGAGCGAGTGCGCGCGAGCCTTCGCGATCGGATCGGGCTCGGTGACCTGCTCCGTCGCGTATCGCCAGCTGGCCTGCTGTCCGCTCACGCGCTTGTCCATTTTCCCTAGATTACGCGGCAGTTGCGGACTCTGACCGCAGGCGCGGCGAGTAACCTGTAGTCATGTTCTTCGGGTTGACGATCGAGAAGCTTCTGCTGATCGGTGTCATCGCCGCCCTGTTGGTCGGGCCCGAGCGGCTGCCCCGGTATGCCGAGGGCTTGGCGAAGCTGCTCGGACGCCTGCGCGAGTTTCTCCGCGGGGCGAAGACGAGGGTGCGCGACGAGATGGGCGAGGACTTCGACGACGTCGACTGGCGCCGGCTCGATCCCCGTCAGTACGATCCGCGGCGCATCATCCGCGAGGCGCTTCTCGACGAAGCGCCGATCAAGCCGGTCAGCCCGGGCGCACCCCGACCGGCGACCGCCGCGCTCGGTGGCGCGGGAGCGGCTGGCGCCGGCGTTGCGGCGCTGGCCGGGGCCTCCGATACCGCCGCGGCCCCCGCATCCGTCGCCTCCGCGCCGAACGCGACCCCATACGACTCAGAAGCCACCTGACCGCTCGCTGGCCGTCGGAGATCGATTGAGCGTCGGATCGATCGGGGCAGATTCCTCCGACGCTGCCGAGATCTCCGACGCTCGCGCGGAACTCCGCGAACAGGCTCGTGGGCGAGTTCAGGTGAAAGAGAGCACCTCGTCGCCCCAGGCTGCGCGCAGCTCTCCGTCGAGGTCCGGCACGACCCGATCGACGCGGTCGATCACGAGCGTGGCGCGGTCGGTGGTCGTATAGGGCGCCCACACGGCGGCACTCTCCGCCTGGGGTGAGCCGCTCACGGCGAACCCGATCCAGCGCTGCTGGAAGCGCTGCGAGAGCTGGTGGCCCGTGCGCATCCCGCCGAGTCGGAACGTGATGTCTTTCTTGCCGCCCTGCATGTTGCCCCACAGGTACGGCAGCTCGGTCGCGTGGGTCGCGCCGATACCGAGCAGCCGCAGCATGGGGGTCGCCCAGTCGAAGCGGTACAGGTATGTCGGTGCGACGGCGGCGTGGCCTTCGACGAGCCAGAGGGTCGGCATCCGGAATCCGAGATCCCGCGAGATCGCCGGGCCCTGCTTCTTCAACCGCAGACCCGCATAGGCGGAGAGGATCTCGGCGTCGGCGGGGATGTCGAGATCGGGCCGGTCGGCTCGCAGGTCGGCCGACATCTCTTCGATCGCTTCGCGCGAGACCGGCATGAGCGGCGACTTCATCATCGTGAACAGCGAGGTCTCGTCGCGGTTGGTGCCGATCAGCAGCGGCACGGGCAGGGCGCCGCCGCGTGCGAAGACGTCGACCGGATGCTCCGGCACCAGATCGCCGTCGACAACGGGTGTGAAAGCCAGGGTGCCGGGTTCGTCGAGGGGCGTGGCCGCATAGACGGTCATTGCGGCCGCGGCGAGCCGGTCAGCTGGGATGTCGCGGAAGGACGAGGCATCCGAGGGGTCGGCTTCCACGGTCTGGAGCAGCTCGCGCGCCATGCGCTCGGCGCGATCCTGCCCGTACACCGACGTCGCGGGGGAACTCTCGGCGATGGCTCGATGAAACAGTCCCTCGGCCGCGGGAGAGGTCATGAGGGTCGTCACGATGCCACCGCCGGCGGATTCGCCGAAGAGCGTCACCTGACCCGGGTCACCGCCGAACGCCGCGATGTTCTCGCGCACCCACTCCAGGCTGAACAGGATGTCGCGCAGCGCGAGGTTCGTCTCGAACGTCTCGGACTCGGTCGAAAAGCGGGAGAGATCGGCGAAGCCGAGCGCACCCACGCGGTACCCGACGGTGACGAGGACGATCTCGCCACTCGCGGCGAGCGACCTGCCGTCGTAGATCGGCTGCGCTGTCGCCCCGAACATGTACGCGCCGCCGTGCACCCACACCATGACCGGTCGCGGTTCCGCTGCCGAGACGTTCTCGGCGGCCCATACGTTCAGGGTCAGGCAGTCCTCGCTCTGCACGGCGTCCTCGGGCAGCCGGATGGCGGGCGAGGCTGTCTGCACGGGGATGGGGCCGAACCGCGTGGCATCGGCCACGTCCGACCAGGGCTCCGGGGGCTGCGGCGCGCGCCAGCGCAGCGGACCGATCGGCGGCGCGGCGTAGCGAATGCCCTTCCATGACCGAACGGTGCCGTCGGTGTCGCCCCGCACCGGTCCACGCGTCGTGGTCACTGTCAGGGTCGTGTCGGATGCCATGGCTCTCCTTTGAGATCAGTGCGGAGTCTTCGAGACCAGCGGGGCCTTCGAGATCAGTGCGGAGTCACGGTGAGGGGGCGCCCGGCCAGACCGCGGGGAACCCCCGCGAGCCGAGCGGCCAGGTCGATGAGGGCGCGCCGAGCGGGATCATCCGCCGCGGCATCCGTCTCGTCGCCCGTCTCATTCAGTGTCGCCGTGAGGGGGGTGCCCGCGTCGCCCGCTGTGCGCAGGGCCGGGCTGAGGGGGATGGAGGCGAGCAGAGGGACGTCACCGGATGCATCCGCTGCCTGCGATGCGGACAGCGCCGCCGCGACCTGCGCACCCCCTCCCGAACCGAAGAGGTCGAGCACGGTGCCATCGGGCAGCGTGTACGCGGCCATGTTCTCGATGACCCCGATGACGCGCTGCCCCGTCTGGCGCGCGACGAGGGCGCTGCGAATCGCGACATCGGATGCCGCGGCCTGGGGAGTCGTGACGACCACGACCTCGGCGTGGGGGAGCAGCTGGCCGACAGAGATCGCGATATCGCCCGTGCCGGGTGGCATATCGAGCAGCAGGATGTCGAGGTCGCCGAAGTGCACGTCGGTCAGGAACTGTTGCACGGTGCGGTGCAACATGGGTCCGCGCCACGCAACGGCCGCGCCCTCGTCGCCTTCGCGCAGGAACATGCCGATCGACACGGTCTTCACCCCGTAGGCCACCGGCGGCAGGATCAGGTCGTCGATGCGGGTGGGGCGGACCGTCCGGCCCTCGGCATCGACCAAGCCCAGCAGGCCCGGGATCGAGAAGCCGTGCACATCGGCATCGATGAGACCCACACGGAGTCCCCGCACGGCGAGAGCCACGGCGAGGTTCGCGGTGACGGTGGACTTGCCGACCCCGCCCTTGCCGCTCGTGACGGCGATCACGCGCGTGAGGGATTCGGCCGTGAACGGGATGCCACGGGGGCGACCTGCCCGGAGGCGCTCCGTCAGGGCGGCGCGTTCCGCCGGGGTCATGACGCCGACGTCCACGTGCACATCGAGGACACCCGGGACGGATGCGGCCGCGCGGCGCACGTCGGATTCGATCCGGCTCGCGGCGGGGCATCCGACGATCGTCAGGGCGATCCCGACATCCGCGATTCCATCCGTGACAGCGATCTCGCGCAGCATGTCGAGGTCGCCGATCGGCTGACGCAACTCGGGGTCGGTCACCGCCCCCACCGCAGCTCGCACGGCGTCTGTCAGCTTCTGATCGACTCCGAGCCCGAATCCGGGGTCGTTGTTGTCAGCGCTCATCGGGTGCCGCGGTGTCCGCATCGGACGTCTCGCTGCGGGCCTCAAGACCTTCGAGCAGGGTCTTCAGCTCGTTGCGGAGTTCATGACGGAGCACGTCCTTCGTGACGACCTCGCTGCTGACATCCGTGAGCGCGAGACGAAGAGCAACGATCTCGCGGGCGAGGTACTCGGTGTCGGCGAGGTTTCGCTCGGCGCGCTGCCGGTCCTGCTCGATCTGGACGCGGTCGCGGTCGTCCTGGCGGTTCTGCGCGAGCAGGATGAGGGGAGCGGCATACGAGGCCTGGAGGGACAGGACGAGCGTCAGCGCCGTGAAGCCGTTCGCCGCCGAGTCGAAACGCCAGTACGAGGGGAACATCGTGTTCCAGATGATCCAGAGGGCGCAGAAGGCGCTCAGGCCGAGCAGGAACCACGGCGTGCCCATCTTGCGGGCGATCCACTCGGTGAAGCGGCCGAACCGGTCACGCGAGGGCTGCGGTGTGCGCGAGAGCACGCCGGCGCGCCCGCGTGGCGCGTCCAGCGTGACCCGGCGCGACGTCCGCGCCATCAGCGTCGCCTCGATCCGGCGGCACGACTCGCGGGACCGGATGCTGAAGCATCCGCATCATGCGAGCGCCAGTCATCGGGCAGCAGGTAATCGAGCACATCGTCGACGCTGACCGCACCCACGAGGCGGTGGGCGGTGTCGACGACGGGCAGCGAGACGAGGTTGTAGCTCGCGAGCAGCCGCGCGACCTCGGCCGCCGAGGCGGTGGCGTGCACGGGCTCGACCGAGTCGTCGATGATGGCGCCGAGGCGCTCGTGCGGGGGATAGCGCAGCATCCGCTGGAAGTGCACCACACCCAGCAGGCGGCCCGTCGGGGTTTCGTAGGGCGGGAGGGTGACGAAAACGGCGGCCGCGAGGGCGGGGTGCAGCTCGTGCCGGCGGATGAGCGCGAGCGCCTCGGCGACCGTCGCGTCG
>NZ_HG779729.1:0-29093 GCF_000582705.2 Microbacterium sp. C448 | reverse complement strand
CCGCCGTGTCGGGGCCGTAGGCCAGGAGGGCGCGCACGTCGTCCGCCTCGTCGGGCTCCATCAGATCGAGCAGCTGCTCGGACCGGCCCTCCGGAAGCTGGGCGAGTAGGTCGGCGGCGTCATCCGGCTCCATCGCGTCGAGGATGTCGGCGGCCCGCTCGTCGCCGAGCTGTTCCAGAATGTGCGCCTGATCGTCCTCGGGCATCTCTTCGAGCGCATCCGCGAGACGATCGTCGGGGAGCTCGCCCGCGACCTCCATCATCCGCGCGTCGGGCAGATCGAGCAGAGTGTTGGCGAGGTCGGCGGGCAGCAGCTCGGAGTAAGAGGCCACCAGTTGCTCGACGGATTGCGACTCGCCGGGCGCCATGCGCTCGCGCACGTCGCTCCAGTTCGCGAACGTCGTGGGTCCCTTGGCGAAGGGGCTGGCGCTCGTCTTCGGGCGGCGCAGGAACAGCTGGCCGATGGCCCACTCGCCGAGGCGGTTGCGTTCGATGGCCGCATCCTCGATGACGGCTTCACCCGAGCCATCGATCAGGTGGACGCGGCGCCCGAGCAGTTCGGCGAGGACACGCACTTCACCGCCGCGCGGCTGGAACCGGCGCACGTTGATCAGGCCGGTCGTGATGACCTGGCCGGTCGCGATCGATGTCACGCGTCCGATCGACACGAAGACGTGCCGGCGTCCGGGGATCTCGACGACCAGCCCGACCACACGCGGTGGGTCGCTTGCTCGGTATACGACAACGACATCGCGGACGCGTCCCAGGCGGTCGCCCGCGGGGTCGAAGACGGCGCACCCGGCCAGGCGCGCGACAAAGACCCTTTGCGTGCTCACTGCTCCAGCGTAGCCCCGACACAGATGCTGCCTAGGGAGGGCGTGGGAGAATGGGCGGATGAGTATGTTGGGACCCGCCCCTACGGGCAGACGTGGAGAAGCCGTCGGCGAGACCATTGCGAGCTTTCCGACCTACGAGGGTGCGCAGAAGGCGGTCTCGGCGCTGATCGCGGGCGAGGTTCCCGCGCGAGACATCGCGATCGTCGGCCTGGGGCTTCGTTCCATAGAACGGGTGACCGGACGCCTGGGGTACGCCACCGCCGCACGTTCGGGTGCTGTGAACGGTTTGCTGATCGGCCTGTTCTTCTCGGCGATCCTCGTGCTCGGCAGCCCTTCCGTTCCGATCCAGGCGTTCGTCGGCGTGCTCTTCGTCGGTGTCGCGGTCGGGATGCTGCTCAGCATCATCACGTACTCCTTCATTCGCCGGCGCCGCGATTTCGCCTCCGTCATGCAGGTCCTCGCCGACCACTACGAGGTCACGGTCGGGGCTGACAGCCTCGCGAAGGCGCGGCAGGTGCTGGGTGTCGGCGGCGGGGCATCGGCATCCGCTCCTGCTCCCTTCGCTGCTCCCGCTGCTCCCGGGTCTGGTGCGCTTCCGCCGGTACCGCCCGCGCCCGGCGGTGCGGCGGGGCCAGCTGAGCGGCCCCCGCTGCCACCGGACGCCGCGCCCCCGCGCTACGGTGAGCGCATCGACCACGCGGCTCCCGAGGCGCCGCGTGAGGAACCCCCGCGCTACGGCCAGCGAATCGAGCCCGCCGCGGCAGCGCCGCCTGTCGAGCCCGGTGATGCCAACTCCGAGGCATCCGACCACGCTTCAGAGGATTCGGCAGACACCCCGCGCGACGCGACCGACTCAGACCGCCGCAGCGACTCGTGAACGGAGGAGATCTCCACTTCGGAGGACGGATGTCTGTGCCTGCATCCTCCGACGACGAGATCTCCTCCGCAACCGGCGGCGTGGAGCGTTGGCCCGTGACGCTGCCGACGGGCGAGGCCGAGATCAGCGTCGCCTCGCAGCGTCCCACCGCGGCCTGGACGACGCTCGTCCTCGCGCACGGCGCCGGTGCGGGGTACGACCACCCGTTCCTCGTCGGCTTCACGAACGCGCTCGCGCACGCGGGCGTCGCGACCGTGCGCTTCAACTTCCCCTACCGCGAGGCAGGACGACGGATGCCGGGGCCCGCGGCGCACGCGATCGCCACCTGGCGCGCGGTCGTCGACCGTGCCCGGGGCGAAGCGCCCGCGGGTGAGCCGTTGTGGGCGGCCGGTAAGTCCTACGGGGGCCGCATGGCCTCGATGGCCGAGGCCGAACGGCCGCTCGGTGTCGCGGGCCTCGTGTACCTCGGCTATCCGCTGCATCCGCCCGGCGACCCGGCGAAGGAGCGCGCGGAGCACCTGCCGCGGATCGCGGTGCCCCAGCTGTTCGTCGCGGGCACCATCGACCCCTTCGTCGTGCCCCACGACGGGCTGGAGCGCGCGGTCGAGGCGTGTCAGGACGCTCAGCTCACCTGGATCGAGGGCGGCGGGCACTCGTTCGAGGTGAAGGGGCATAAGCGCCCCGCGGATCAGGTCGGGGCCGACCTCGCGCCGCTCGTCGCGGAGTTCCTCCGCGCTCGACTGCTCTGAGGTCTGCACGCTCCCTTCGACAGGCTCAGGGAGCGTCGCGGTAGTCGGTCGCTGAGCCTGTCGAAGTGACTCAGACCTGCGGCGCGAGCCGAGCCATCCAGGCCTCGACGTCGTCGGCCGAGCGCGGGATGTCGGCCGAGAGATTGACCGGGCCCTCCGTCGTCATCAGGATGTCGTCCTCGATACGGACGCCGATGCCGCGATATTCCTCCGGCACCGTCACGTCATCGATCTGGAAGTACAGGCCCGGCTCGATCGTGAACACCATGCCGGCCTCGAGAACACCGTCGTAGTACATCTCGCGCCGCGCCTGTGCGCAGTCGTGCACGTCGATGCCGAGGTGGTGGCTCGTGCCGTGCACCATGTAGCGCCGGTGCTGTCCACCTGTCCCGGGCGCGAGTGCCTCGTCGGCGGTCACCGGCAGCAGGCCCCACTCGGCGACGCGGGCCGCGATCACGGACATCGCGGCCTCGTGCACCTCGCGGAATCGAGCGCCGGGGCGGGCCGCGCGCAGCCCCGCATCCGCCGCCTCGCGCACCGCCTCGTAGACCCGACGCTGCACCTCGGTGAAGCGGCCCGAAACGGGCAGGGTGCGCGTGATGTCGGCGGTGTAGAGGCTGTCGACCTCGACGCCGGCGTCGATCAGCATGAGATCGCCGGGAACGACGGGACCGTCGTTGCGGGTCCAGTGCAGGTAGCACGCGTGAGGTCCGGACGCCGCGATCGTGTCGTAGCCTTCCCAGTTCCCGTCCGTGCGCGCCCGGAGGTGGAAGACGCCCTCGACCACGCGCTCGCCGCGGGGGTGCGCGACGACGCGGGGGAGCGAGCGGACGATGTCGTCGAACCCGTCCGCCGTGACCTGGACGGCGAGGCGCATCTGCTCGATCTCGAATTCGTCCTTGACGAGCCGCAACTCGGACACGAAGCGCGTCAGGTGTTCGTCCTCACCGACCACGAGATCGTCGTCGGATGCCTCGAACGCCTCGATGTGTGCCGTAGCGAGCGCCAGATTGGCAGCGACACCCGCGAGGGCCGGGCGGGGACCGATCCAGAACTCACCGATCGAGGCGTCGGCGTAGAACTCGGCCGTGTTGCGGTCGGCGCGCTCGCGGAAGTACAGGGTCTCGGTGTGTCCGTCCTTGATGGGGTCGAACACGAGGACGGCGTCGGGCTCGGCATCCCGCTCCCACCCCGTCAGGTGCGCGAACGCGGAATGGGCGCGGAACGGATAGTCGGTGTCGTTGCTGCGCACCGCCACACCGCCCGCGGGGACCACAACTCGCTTGCCCGGGAAAGCCGCCGACAGCACGGCGCGACGGGCCGCGGCATAGGCGGCCTGCGGACGCGCTGTGGCAGACGGCTCGGGACGGTCGGCCCATCCGGTCGAAATCGTGTCGAGAAAGCCCTGACCGAATCGCTGCCGGCGGTTCGCGTTGGCCTGCGCCTCGCGCTCGTCGCGTGCGCTCGCGGCCTCAGCCTCGTCGGTCGCCGCGCCGTCGGACACCGTGTTGGTTTCACCTGTCGTGCTCATCGTTCCAGTCTCGCACGCGCTGCCGTGGCGGCGCCGGGAGAGCGACTCTCTCAGCCGACGGGCTCGAGTTGGACGACGAGGGGCCGGTGGTCGCTGCCCGACCCGTCGAGCGAGCGCAGCACGATCGATCCTGTCGCCTCCCAGTTCGGTGTCGAGAGGACGTGGTCGATCGGTGCGCCGGCGAGAGCGGGGATGTCCGTCGTCCAAGTGCCCACGCCGCCGTTTCCGGATTCGGATGCCGCATCGTGGCAGTACCCGAGCGTTCCGCCGTCGACACCCAGCCGTGCCATGTGATCGATGGTCGCGTTGAAATCGCCCGCCATGATCACATTGCCGGTGGCGCACTGGTCGGCCAGCCAGCGGAGGTCGTCGCGCCAGTGCTCCATATCTCCCTGGCGCGGTGCGACGGCATGCACGGCCACGACGATCGGGCCTTCACCGTCGACCGGCATGGCGACGGCGCTGGGAAGGACCGCGGTGTTGCTCGAGCCGTCCTGCGACGATTCGATGACCGAGTAGTCCCCGAGATCGGGGGAGATCAGCAGGGTCGTGGACCGCGCATCCCAGGTGTCGACGCCCACGCTGAACTCGACGTGGTGCGCCCACATGGGTCGGCCGAGTTCCCGCATGGCCACCGCGATCTGCTCGCCGGTCTCGATCGTCGTCTCCGGGAGCGAGATGATGTCCGCCTGCATCGCGACGGCTGTCTGCGCCACGGAGACGGGATCCGTCGCCTCGCCGGCCGTGTTCCACGTCATCACGCGAACGCTTGTCTCCGTCTCGGCGGGAAGCTCGGTCGTGCCGAGCCCCCGCGTCCCGACGATCACCCCGTTGCCGAGCGTCCCGACGATCGCGACCAAGGCCATCGAGAGCGCGAACCCGCGGAGAGGCCGGGCGATCGCCAGCAGCAGCATCAGGATCGCGGCTATTGCGAAAGCGACGGCGACGAGCGATCGGAAGGCCACGATCTGAGCGATCGGAAAGGTCTGCTCGACCCGGAAGAACGAGGGCCAGGTCAGCACCGCTGTCGCAATCGCGAACAGCACGGCGATGAGGATCCCGAGCACACGCAGCACGTTCCGACTCTAGAAGCCGAGGCTGGGAGAACGACCCACGCGGGCGCCCCGAGCGCTGGCGCCCGCCCCGCATCTACGTGCGGGGGTACGCTCGTGGGGTGAGCGGGCAGCGGCGATTCGAGCGGCGATTCGAAGGACCGAGCGACCTGCACCTCCACTCATTGCGATCCGATGGGACGGAACCGCCCGAGACGGTCGTCCGGGCGGCGCATCGCTACGGACTCCGCACCATCGCGCTGACCGACCACGACACGACCGCCGGTTGGGCGGAGGCCGCCGAGGCGACGACGTCGCTCGGCATGACGCTTCTGCCGGGCATGGAATTGAGCGCCAAGCACGGGTGGCGAAGCGTCCACCTGTTGGCGTACCTCTTCGACCCGGACAACCCGGCGCTTCGGGCCGAAATGGAACGCGTGCGCACGGACCGGATGGGGCGAGCCGAGCGGATCGTCCGCAACATCTCACGCGACTACGACCTGTCGTGGGCGGACGTCGTCGCTCAGACATCCGACGGCGCGACCGTGGGTCGCCCGCACATCGCCGATGCGCTCGTGGCGCGCGGCCTGGCCGTCGACCGGTCCGCTGCATTCGAAGGCATCCTGCATCCGCGCGAGGGCTATTACGAGGGTCACTACGCGCCGGATCCGCTCACCGCGGTGCGCCTGATCGTTGCCGCCGGAGGCGTACCGGTCGTTGCGCATCCGACTCCCGCCGGGCGGGGACTGATGATGCCGGTTCCATATCTCGAAGAACTGATCGACGCGGGGTTGGCCGGATTCGAACTCGATCACCGCGAGAACACACCCGCGGGTGTGGCGGTGCTGCGCGGGATCGTCGAGCGGCGGAACCTGATCGTCACGGGTTCGAGTGACTACCACGGCCTCGGCAAACCGAACCTGCCCGGCGAGAACACGACCTCGGACGAGATGGTCGAACGGATTATTGCGCGCGGCACCGGAGTCGCGCCCGTCTTTCCCTGAGACCCGCAGCCCCGGGACGCCCACCCCGGGACACGGGAACCACGAAGCGGCCCCCACCCGGAAGAGGATGGGGGCCGCTCGTTGGCAATCGGCTCAGGCGATCAGGAGAGCGCCTTCGTCTTGATCTGGTCGTACTCGGCCTGCGTGATCGTACCGGCGTCGAGCAGGGCCTTGGCCTTGGCGATCTCGTCCGCGGGGCTCGTACCGGCCGCCTGCTTGATGTAGTCCTCCTGCGCGCGCTGGTAGGCCTGCGCCTGGGCGGCGCTCCGCTCGCCCATGCCCCTGCCTCGGACGATCAGGTAGATCAGCGCGCCGAGCCAGTTGGTGAGGAGAAGAACGACGATCCACAGGGCCTTCCACCCGCCGCTCAGCTTGTGGTCGCGGAACAGGTCGGTGATGATCGAAAACAGGACCATCAGGTAGGCGAAGAAGATGAAGATGGCCAGGAACCACCAGATGAGGTCCCAGAAGGAACCCCAGAAGCCCTGGTACTCGTAGCTGATGGGGGCAACAGCCTCGGTGAAGATGCGCACGGGTGTGCCTTTCAATCGGATGATCGGCGCCTGCGTGCGCCACCGCTCAAGATAGCGGTTGGCGCCATCGCGCGGGGGTCGATCTGCTCCGACAGGTCAAACCCGTGCGCCGACCGCCGAGAGGGCGGCCGACGCGACGGTTTACGCGTTGGGGGCGCTGGGGGCGCCGGAGGAGCCACCCGAACGGCGGCGGCGACGGCGACGCGACGGCGCGGGCCGTCCATCGTGGTGCTCGCTGCCGCCACCATCGTGCGTTCCGCCGCCCTCGGCGCGCGGCGCCTCAGCACCGGCGCTCGACGCAGCGGTGGGTGCGGCGGATGCAGCGGTGCCTTCGCCGCTTTCACCCGAACGCGAACGGGAACGGGAGCGCCGCGGGCGGTCGCCAGCGGGCGCTGCGGAACGTTCCCGCGGCTCCTGGGTCTTGACGGCCGCCGTGCGCGGTGCGGTCGTGAGTCGTCCCTTGGTGCCCGCCGGGATGTCCAGGTCGGTGAAGAGGTGCGGGCTGGAGGAGTACGTCTCGGTCGGCTCGGGCTGACCGAACTCCAGCGCCCGGTTGATGAGCGCCCACTTGTGCAGGTCGTCCCAGTCGACGAACGTCACCGCGATCCCCGTCTTTCCGGCGCGCCCCGTGCGGCCGGCGCGGTGTAGGTAGGTCTTCTCGTCATCCGGGATCGTGTGGTTGATCACGTGCGTGACGTCGTCGACGTCGATGCCGCGTGCGGCGACGTCGGTGGCGATCAGGACATCCTTCTTGCCCGCCTTGAACGCGGCCATCGAACGCTCGCGCGCCTCCTGGCTCATGTCACCGTGCACCGAGGCGGTGTTGAAGCCGCGATCGCCGAGCTCGTCCGACAGGCGCTGAGCGGCCCGCTTCGTGCGCGTGAAGATCACGGTCTTGCCGCGACCCTCGGACTGCAGGATGCGGGCGATGACCTCGTCCTTGTCGAGCGAATGCGCGCGGTAGACGAGGTGCTTGATGTTCGCCTGCGTCAGACCCTCGTCGGGGTCGGTCGCACGGATGTGGATGGGGTTGGTCATGAAACGACGAGCCAGCGCGACGATCGGGCCGGGCATCGTGGCCGAGAACAGCTGCGTGTGGCGGATCTGCGAGACCTTGGTGATGATCTTCTCGATGTCGGGCAAGAACCCGAGGTCGAGCATCTTGTCGGCCTCGTCCAGCACGACCTCGGTCGCATTCGAGAGGTCGAGCAGGCGCTGGTTGTTGAGGTCGATGAGGCGCCCCGGGGTGCCGACGACGATCTGCGCGCCGGCCTTCAGCTGGTCGATCTGACCCTCGTACGCCTTGCCACCGTAGATCGCAACGACGCTCGTCGAACGGTTCGAGGTCAGCATGTCCATGTCCTCGTAGACCTGGACGGCCAGTTCGCGCGTCGGGACGACGATGAGCGCCTTGACGCCGGGGGAGGGGTCGAGCCCGAGACGCTGGACGACGGGGATGCCGAAGCCGAACGTCTTTCCGGTGCCCGTCTTGGCCTGACCGATGATGTCCTGACCCGGTAGACCGAGGGGGATCGTCTGCTCCTGGATCGGGAAGGCATCGATAATGCCTTTCGCCGCGAGGGCGTCGACGATGTCTTGATCGACACCGAGTTCGGCGAAGGTCGTCACAATATGAGCCTGTCCGGCAGTGAGATGCTGCCTGGGTGCTTGCCCCGTAGGGCAGAAAGGGTTATCCACGCCCTTCACTCAGCCACAGGCGCGGGGTCCCGATCCGACGCCGGGACGATGCCCAGCCTACCCGAGGCTCTCCGGCACGCCTCTTCCGCCACTCCCCGCGCTTGCCACGGACGGTCGCGCGCCCCCGCGGCTAGGCTGATCCCGTGTTCAATTGGTTGCGCCGGCGGCGCACGCCGCGTCGCGTGCTGACCCTCCGATCCCGGGGCGAGTCATCGGGCGCCACCCGCGTCGATTTCTCCGAACTCGCACCGGACGTGCAGACCTTCCTGGGCCAGGCCGCTTATCTGCAACTCGGATATTTCGAGACGCTCACGCAACTGATCACCTCGACGCCGGAGTTGGCGCAGAAAGAAGCGCTGTCGCGGGCCGCGGGTGCGGCGCTCACCAAGCATCAGGCGATCGTTTCGCTCATCCGCGATCGGAACGAAGACCCCACCACCGTGATGCTGCCCTTCCGTGAGCAGCTCGATGCGTTCCGTCGGGTCACGAGCGGCGAGCGTCCGATGGAGACGCTGCTGAGCGTGCACTTGACCGCGGGGCTGCTCGACGACTTCTACCACGCGCTCGCCTCGACCTACGGGGATACCGGGCGACGGGTATCCGTCATCCTCGAAGCCGACGACGATCGTGGCGCGATCGTCGAGATCATCGGGGCGACGATCGCGAGCGACGAGGAATGGCGTTCGCTGCTGTCGATGTGGGGGCGGCGCCTGGTCGGCGACACCCTGCTCGTCGCGCGGGCAGCGCTCACGACATCCGTCGGTCTCGATCGTGCCGCCGAAGAGAAGGTCGAGCCGGTGTTCACCGAGCTCATGGCCGCGCACTCGCGACGGATGGATGCGGTCGGCCTCAACGCCTGAGCCGCGTCCGCGAGCTTCTCAGGCGATCTTGAGGCGCGCGCGCTCGCGCTCGTCGTGCACGGCCCGGGCGCGAGACACGACGAGGATGACCAGAGCGGTCACGGCGGCCGGAATCAGGATTGACGCTACCCACAGCCAGGGGTTGCTCTCGGCAAGACCCAGCCAGGTCAGACTCGTATAGATCACGGCAGCGATCGCCGCCTCCAGCAGGGGTGCCAGCGCGACACCGCGCGTCGGGCGCAACGGCACAGTGAAGTGCAGTGCCAACCCGATCGCGACGGCCGCGACCAGCGCGAGGACGATCAGCATGTCAGCCGACGAAACCGATGCGGCGTGCCTCTTCGGTGCCGAGCTCGACGTACGCGAGGGACGCGGTCGGGACGATGTAGGAATTGCCCTTGGAATCGGCGAAGGAGACGTGCGAAGCGGATGCGTCGAGCGCCTTCGCGACGGAGGCGCGGACGGTCTCGGCGGACTCGGACGTCTCGAAGTTCAGCTCACGGCCGGTGTTGGCGATGCCGATGCGAATCTCCACGGGTGACTGCCTCTCTGCTCTTCGGGCACGACGCCCGACTGCTCTGAAACTCTACGACACGGGTGGGACAGGGCCGCCCGGCTCGGTCACGCTGAGGGCGAACGCGCGCCTTCCGTGCCGCGCGGGGGCGGTCGGACGGTCGGTGTCGGGAGCCCGCGTTAGCGTGGGGGGATGAGCATGAATGGCGGCGGGGCCGACGGCCTCGACGCGGCACAGGCCGCCGTCGTCATGTTGCCCCCGGATGCATCGGGCGTCGTCATCGGGGCGCCCGGCACCGGCAAGACCGAGGCCCTGATCGCGCGCGTGGCGCGGCTGCTCACCTCCGCGAGCGTGGGTGTCGACGAGGTGCTCGTGCTCACACCCACCCGCCAGACGGCCACGGCCCTGCGCGACCGGCTCGCGCTCGTGGGCGGGGTGGCAACACCCGGGCCCTTGGCCCGTTCGATGGCTTCCTTCGCGTTCCAGCTCGTCCGTGCCGTGGCCGTGCAGGGTGGTGGTGTGCAGGGTGATGGTGAGCAGGGAGGCGGTGAACCCCCGCGTCTGCTCACGGCGCCGGACCAGGACCGCATCATCGCCGAGCTGCTCGCGGGAGACGAACGGGATGCCGAGCGCGGTGTCACCCGGTGGCCCGCGTCTCTCGGCCCCGCGGTGCGGGCATCGCGCACGTTCCGCGCTGAGCTGCGTGCCCTACTCGCAGAGTGCACGGAGCGCGGCATCGGTCCCGCAGAGCTGGCGGCCGCGGGGCGGCGCCTCGGGCGCCAGGCGTGGGTGAGCGCGGCGGAGTTCATGACCGACTACCGATTCACGGTGGGCGCGATGCGCTCCGACCACCGCGATCCGGCCGAGCTGTTGCGTGAGGCAGCGGCGATCCTCGCGACCGCACCGGCGGGCGCGGCGGGTGAGGCGCTGCTCGGCCCCCCGGCTCGGCTGCGCGTCGTGCTGGTCGATGATGCCCAAGAGCTCACGCGCGGGGGGATGGCGATGCTTCGCGGGTTGCGGGCGCGGGGCGTTGCGGTGCTGGCCTTCGGTGATCCGGACATCGGGTCCGGCTCGTTTCGCGGAGCGTCGCCCGAGCTTTTCGCGCGCCTCTGCGACGCGCTCGGCACGCTTCACGTGCTGGACGATCAGCACCGGTCGACCTTGGCTCTGACCCGGATAGCGCGCGAGGTGACGTCGGCGATCGGAGCATCCGGACGCGTCGAACATCGTCGGGCGCCCGGGCCCGAGCTCGCGCCGGACGCCCGAGTGCGGACGATCATCGCGCCGAGCCCGCACGAAGAGATCGATCGCATCGCGCGGGTGCTGCGGGAGTGGCACATCGTCGACGAGATCCCGTGGTCGGCGCTCGCCGTAGTGGCCCATGACACCCGCCAGGTCGGCGAACTCGAGGCCGAACTGGCCGCGCGCGAGGTACCCACCCGTTCGTCCAGCCTGCCGCGGCCGCTCGGCAGCGAGGGCGTGGTGCGCGACCTCGTGCAGCTGGTGCGGCTCGGCATGAGCGCGCCGGCAACGCGAGATTCCGAAGCGTTGGCAGCGGTTTTGCTCTCACCCTTCGGCGGACTCGATGCGGTCGGACTGCGGCGTCTTCGCGCGCGTCTGCGGCACGCCGAACTCGCCGACGGTGGCACCCGCCCGGCCCGTGAGTTGCTGCACGAGGCGATGGCGAACCCCCTCGATCTGACTTTGCTCGACACGCCCGAGGCCCGAGCGGCCGAGCGCTTGGCCACGACTCTGCGCGTGCTGCACGACGACGCCCAGCGCGGTGCCACGGTTCACGATCTGCTGTGGGTCGCGTGGGATCGTGCGCGGGATGGTGGGGGTCGCCCGCTGGCTCGTGTCTGGCACGAGCTCGCCACGACGCCCGGCACGCTGTCCGCAGAAAGCGGTCACGCGCTCGACGCACTCGTGGCGCTGTTCGATGCCGCCAAGCGTTTTGTCGAGACCACCCCGAACGAGGCCCCCGAAGCGTTTCTCCGTCGCATGGTCGACAGCGAGGTGCCCGAAGACATGCTGACCTCGCCGGATGTCGCCGAGACGGTGTCGCTGCTCACACCGGCGGCGGCCCTCGGCAAGCAGTTCGAGGGGATCGTCATAGCGGGCGTGCAAGACGGTGTGTGGCCGAACGTGCGTCTGCGCGGCGGCCTGCTCGATACCTGGCGGCTCGCCGAGATCGGCGGGGGTTCTGCGGCGGATGCGTCCGCGGGCTCCGAGGCGACGGACACGCTCGACCGGCGCCGTGCGGCGCTTCACGACGAGTTGCGGCTGCTGGTCCGCGCCGTGTCTCGAGCACGCAGTCGCCTCGCGGTGACAGCCGTCGACGACGATGATCGGGGCCCGAGTCCGCTGCTCAGCTTCTTCCCCGAACCCGACGACGTGGATGATCCGTCCGGTGCAGCGGAGCATCCGCTCACCCTGCGCGGGCTCGTGGCCCAGCATCGGCGGGCGCTCACGACGCCTGTGGCCCCCGCCCCGGTGCGCGCGCACGCGGCCGGTCAGCTCGTCGTGCTCGCCCGTGCGGGAGTACCCGGCGCGGCGCCACACCAGTGGTACGGCCTGGCCGAGGCATCCTCGAACGCTCCGCTGCGTGACCCCGCCCGCGCGCCGGTGCACGTCTCACCGTCGAAGCTCGATGCGTTCGACGCGTGCGGCCTGGACTGGGCGATCCGCGCCCTCGGTGGGGACACGCGTTCGTGGTCGGCGGGGGTCGGAACGATCCTGCACGCGGCGTTGGAACACGTGACCAGGGAAGAGGTCCCGGGCGGCGACCGCGACGCGCTGCAGGCCGTGGTGGATGGGCGCTGGGGCGAGCTCGACTTCGAGGCGCCGTGGATGTCACGCAAGGAGCACGCGTGGGCGGGGCTGCTCGTGGACCGACTGCACGCATATCTCGAGCGCTTCCACCGCGAAGAGGGCCGCGCGGTCGGCGCCGAGGCGCGCTTCCGCCTCGCGATCGACATGGATTCCGCCGCGAGCGCCGCAGACGGTGGCGAGATGGCGCCGGATGTCTGGGCCATCCGAGACGAGCCCCGCCTCGAAACGGAACCGAACATTCCCGAGGGACGCAGGCTGGCGCTGCTCAGCGGATCGGTGGATCGCATCGAGGTCTATCCGCCGGGCCGGGGCGAAGCGCTGGATCCCGGCGACGCGGACGGCTCGGAGCGGGTGGTCGTCGTCGATCTCAAGACGGGGCGCTCGGAAGACAAGGTCACCGATGAGAAGGTCGCGGAAGACGCCCAGCTGGCGGCCTACCAACTCGCTCTGCTCGAGGGGTTGCTGCCCGGCGCCGACCCGACGGCGAATGCGGGCGCCCGGCTGCTCGTCCTGTCGAAGACCCTGAAGAACACGCACTACCGCCTCGCGCGCCAAGCACCCATGGATGCCGCACGTCGCACGTCGTTCCTCCGCACCATCATCGACGTGGCCGAGGGGATGTCGTCCGACCGGTTCGATGCGAACCTCGACACGCATTGCACGACGGATCGCTTCGCCGTCTGCCGAATCCACACGATCAAGGCGGTGTCGGCATCGTGAGCGCGTTCGTGTCGGCTGCCACCGCGTCGTCGCCGTCTTCGTCATCATTGCGAAGCACTGAATGGCCGGGCCGCCTGGGTCTGTCGGCCCCGGTCCTGTCGGCGGCCCTGGGACTGCCCGACCCCACGCCCGATCAGCGCGCCGTGATCGAGGCGCCGCCCAGCCCCGCGCTCGTCGTGGCAGGAGCGGGCAGCGGCAAGACCGAGACGATGTCGGGGCGGGTCGTCTGGCTCGTCGCGAACGGGCACGTGCGGCGGGACGAGGTGCTCGGGCTGACGTTCACCCGCAAGGCCGCCGGCGAGTTGGCCGAGCGAATCGACCAGCGGTTGGCGGGCATCGACGAGTTCGGGCGGCGGGGACTCCTCCCGTACCTCGAGGCGCTTGCGGCGGACGACACCCTCGCGACGTTCTGGGCCAGGGCGGGCGCGCTACCCGCCCGCGCGCGGCACGCCGAGCTGATCGGTTTCGTCGACGGCCTCGCTGAGACGCTCGGCGCCGTGCCCCCGGAGCAGGATGCGGCGGGCGAGGCCCTGTTGTCGCGGCCCCGCGTGTCGACCTACAACGCATTCGCCGACGCGATCGTGCGCGAGCATGGTCCACGGATCGGGCGTGACCCGGATGCCGCGCTCATGAGCCAGTCCGGATCGTGGCTGCTCGCGCGGCGGGTGGTCGTGGCGTCCGAGGACGAGCGCCTCTCCGAGCGCGGTGAGGCCTTTGCGAGTGTCGTCGATGCCGTGCACCGCCTTGCCGGTGAGCTTCTCGATAACCGCGTCGATGCCGAGAGTGTGGCCCGCTTCGGTGACGAGTGGGCCGCGGCCCTCGAGCCGCTGACGAACCCCGCGCTCGCCAATCCCGGAGACATCGAGAAATTCCACGCGGCGATGAGCGGTCTACCCGTTCTCGCGGGACTGGTGAACGACTACGCCACCCGCAAGCGAGCCGAAGACACCCTCGATTTTGCCGATCAGGTAGCCGGCGCGCTCGAGATCATCGAGCGCGCGCCCGAAGTTGTCGACCAGCTTCGCGAGCAGTACCGCGTCGTGCTGCTCGACGAATATCAGGACACCTCGGTCATCCAGACGCGCCTGCTCGCGGAAGTTTTCCGAGACTCCGCGGTCATGGCCGTCGGTGACCCCAATCAGTCGATCTACGGATGGCGCGGAGCATCCGCGGACAATCTCGGCGCTTTTCCGGGCGCCTTCGCACACGGCACCGATTGCGGTCGTTTCAGCCTGATGGTCAGTTGGCGGAACGACCTCAGCATCCTGACCGCCGCGAACCGGCTCGTGGCGGGAGCGGAGCATCGCGGGGTGCCGGTGGGTGCTCTGGGGGCACGACCCGGTGCCGCGGAGGGGCGGGTCGAGTGTCGATTCGAGAAGACGATCGACGACGAAGCGGATGCGGTCGCGCGCTGGTTCGTCGAGGTGCGAGCGCGGCATGACTCTGCTGAAAAGGCGGGGGCCCAGGCCGAATCCGGCAGTCCCCGGGCCCACTCTGGCGCCGTGCTGTTCCGCACCAAGCGGCACATGAATGCATTCGCCGAGGCGTTGGCGCGGCATGACGTGCCACACCGCATCCTCGGACTCGGCGGGCTGCTGACAACACCCGAAGTCGTCGACGTCGTCGCCGCGCTCCGGGTCGTCCACGACCCCTCGCAGGGGTCGTCGCTGATTCGTCTGCTGTCGGGGCCGCGCTTCGCGATCGGCGTGGCCGACCTCGCCGCCCTGCACGCCCTGGCGGATGCGCTCGCAAAGCGCGACGGTTCGCTCGTGCCGCTCCCGGCCGAACTGGCCGCACGCGTGCGTGGTTCGGCCGGCGCCGACGAACAGCCATCGCTCGTCGATGCGCTCGAGTTCGTCCGCACGGTACGCGACGACTACCGCCTCCTCGCCGAGATCACGCCCGCCGGGCGCGCTCGCCTGCGCGAGGCGGGGGAGATGCTCGGGCGTCTGCGGCGGGCCGTGGCTCAGCCGATCCCCGATCTCATCCGCACGATCGAGCTCGAGCTGCGCCTCGACATCGAGCTGGCGGCGAACGAAACGCGGGGGCCCGCGCGCGTCGCGTCAGCGCAGCTGCGTGCTTTCCTCGACGAGGTGCGCGCCTTCCTGACGGCGGATGAGCGCGGCTCGATCAGCAGTCTGCTCGCCTGGCTCGATCACGCGGAAGAGACCGACGAGCTCATGCCGCGTCCGGAGCCTCCGCAGCCGGGAGTCGTGCAGCTGCTGACCGTGCACGGCTCGAAGGGCCTCGAGTGGGATGCGGTGGCGGTTGTCCGTCTCGTGCAGGACGAACTACCCAAGGCCCCGCGTTCGGTCGCCGGATGGCTCGGTTTCGGCGTGCTGCCCTATGCATTCCGCGGCGACCGGGATGCGCTGCCCGTTTTGGACTGGCGCCCGGGCGCAGATCCCGAGCGCGCCGCGTTACGGAAGGCCATAGCGGCCTATCGCGACGGGGTGCGCGACCACCAGAAGGCCGAGGAGCGGCGCCTTGCCTACGTAGCCGTCACGCGGGCTCGTTCGGACCTGCTGCTGACGGGATCGCAGTGGGGTGGGCAGAGCAAACCTCGCGACCCCAGCCCGTATCTCGCCGAAATGGTCGAGGCACTCGGGATGCCGCCGCTCGAGCCCGCCGACCCCGGCGATAACCCGTATGTCGAACGGGGCGGACAGGTGCTCTCGTGGCCCCTCGACCCGCTCGGTGCGCGGGGCCCCATCGTGCGCGCCGCCGCGGCGAGCGTCGAGAACGCGGCAACACGTGCCGACCCCGAACCGGATGAGCTGCTCGCGCGCCTGCTCGCCGAGCGCGATCTGCGTGCGAAGGGGCCCAGCCATGCGGCGCCGACGCGAATCCCCGCATCCCGCTTCAAGGACTTCGTGACGGACTACTCGGGAACTGTTGCCGCCATCGCGCGCCCCATGCCCGAGCGGCCGTACCGGCAGACGCGGCTTGGCACGCTGTTCCACTCGTGGGTCGAGCATCGGTCGGGTCGGAGCGGCGCCGGTGCATCAACCGATGACGCGCTGTGGGAGCGTGACGACGATCCGACCGACTCCGAGGCATCCGCCGAAGACGCCGCGGACCTCGAGCGACTTCGCGCGAACTTCGAGCGGTCGGAATGGGGGTCGTTGCAGCCCCTCGAGGTCGAAACCGAGATCGACTTCGCCCTGGCCGAGACCGACGGTCCCGGACGCGTCGTCATCTGCAAGCTCGATGCCGTTTATCGTCGCCACGATCGCGGGGGCCGCATCGAGATCGTGGACTGGAAGACGGGGCGCCCACCGCGGACGGCTGCGGAGCGGGAAGAGCGGATGCTGCAGCTCGCCCTCTACCGCGTGGCCTATCACAAGGCCCGCGGCATCCCTTTGGATCAGATCGACGTCGTCCTGTACTACGTGGGCGACGATCTCATCCTGCGGGGTGACCGGCTCTACTCCGAGGCCGACCTCGCCCAGCGCTGGAAGGCGGCACGCGAGGCTCGTGCTGCCTCGATCTCCTCGTCCGGGTCAGCCGGATCAGAGGTGTCCGCATCAGTGTCGTCCGAAATCGCGGGATCGGCCGCGGCACCCGATCCGGACGCCTGACGAAGTTCGCTCCAGCTGCTCACATCGATGGGTGCGGTCTCCATGTCAGTGACCGGCACGGCGGATGGTTCGCCCAGCGACGATGACCGTTTCGCGGGCTCGCCCCCCGACGACGTGTCGCGTTCGTTCGGTTCGTGCTCGCGGGCGGCGGCGACGAACAGGGAAACCATCTCGGGGTCGTACGCGTCGGTCTGCATGGCGATGCTGCCGTCGTCTTCGGCGCTGGCCTTCGTCACGGGAGTGTCGGCGAGCACGGCCATCGCATCGTCCACGCCGACGACCGCGACCGGATCGAGGCGCGCCGCGCTATCACCCAGACCATCGACGAGCGCGTCGAGCAGAGCGACCGCGTCATCGACCACGTCGTCGCGGCGCTGTTCGTGGCCGTGCAGCAGCCACTTCGCGAACTCCAGTTCGGCGTACAGCCGAGCGCGGGTGCGCAGGTCCGGGTCGGGTGAACGGTGCGCGGACGAGACGTAAGCGGCATAAACGTCGTCGGCGGCATCCGGCGCGGCCGCGAGCCATTGCAGATCCACCGCCGGGTCGCCGACGCTGAACCGGCTCCAGCCCAGGACGCCAGAAACGGTCGGTGCACCGTCTCGGTCTTCGTAGCGGAAGGACGACGCGACTGCGTCACCGAGTACAACGCACGGGTCGAATCGCCAGAGTGCTTCGTCCTCGGCTGCGCGGCGCCACCGTGTGGCGAGGGCGACGGGCAATCGGCGAGTGGACGCGGCGCGTTCGACGAGGGCGACGACCGCCTCACGAACCTCTTCGGCGGTCTTGACGGGTAGTCCCTCGGCACGGACGACGGATGCGGGAAGTGCGTGCAGGGCGGCCAGGGCGATGCCGATGGAGGTCGCGGCACCCGGGCCGGCGGGCAGGTCGCCCGCCTCGACGCGATAGCCGGGCACCAGGTCGGTGAGCAGGGCTCGACCTTCGGCGAGTGCGACCTCGCCGAGGGGACGAGGCGCCGCGAAGGGCAGGAGGGCGCGGGCGCCCGGGGTCAGGGCGCGCAGGGCGAGCGCCTCGGTGGCGAGGTCGCTGGCGGCGGATGCATCCACCGGTGCGCGCACGACGACCTGGGATCCGTCGTCCAGCCCGACGACGGCGCTGTCGTAGCGTCCGCCCTCGCCTGTCGAGAGGGCAGCCGTCGAGACGATCGCGGCCTCGGGCAGGGCTGCGCTCACCGACGCGGCTAAAGTGAGGGGGGAGCCAGTCATGCCCCCAGGGTAGGTCTGTCCTTGCACGCACTACCCGCGCCACGCCCGCGAAAGAGGTCTTCCATGACGGTCCCGGGCCTGCCCAGGGTGATCACGCCCCCGGTCTCGCCGATCGACCGCTCGGCGCTGGACCGCGATCTTTCCAATGCCCTCGCGGTTCTCGCGGCCGAGCCCGGCGCCCGCGTTTTGTTGCTGCGGCGCGGTCGCGCTCCGCTCGACGAGTCCGGTGCGATCGTGTTCGTGCCCGCTTCGGCTGTTGCCCCTGGCGCAGACACCGAGGCGATCGTGGCGTTCCTTGGTCGCGATGCCACGGGCCCGGTCCTCCTGGCGCTGCTAGACGAAGAGGACCATGCCTCGGTCGATCCCGCGGGTGGGTGGGCGGAGCTGCGTGAGGTGGGTGGCGCGCTCGGGCTCGAGGACGCGGCCTTCTTCGTCGAGGCGCTGTCGCTGGCACGGTGGATCCGAGACGCTGCTTTCTGCCCCGCGTGCGGAACACGGACGGAACTGCGAAACGCCGGATGGTCGAGGCACTGCCCATCGTGCGGCCGTGAACACTTCCCTCGCACCGACCCCGCCGTCATCGTCGCGGTCACGGACGGTACCCGCTTGCTGCTCGGATCGAACGCCGCCTGGCCCGAAGGGCGCTACTCGTGCTTTGCGGGTTTCGTCGAGGCCGGGGAGTCGGCCGAGGAATCCCTCGTGCGCGAGATCGAGGAAGAATCCGGCGTGCGCATCACAGCGATCGAGTATGTCGGGTCGCAAGCGTGGCCGTACCCGCGTTCCCTGATGCTCGGGTACCTCGCGTTCACCGAGAACTCCGAGGCCGCGCGTCCGGACGGCTCCGAAATCGTGGATGTCCGCTGGTTCGAGCCGGACGAGGTAGCCCGGGCGCTCGCCGGTGACGGCGATGTGACGCTTCCCGGGCCGTCGTCCATTTCGCGCGGACTCATCGAGCAGTGGCTCGAGCGGGTCACGGAGCGATGACGGATGTCTCGGAGGGCGCCGAGCGTGCCCTGAACGATCTCGACGAGCATCAACGTGAGGCGGTGCTCGCCGTTCGCGGACCCGTCTGCGTGCTTGCGGGGGCGGGGTCCGGCAAGACCCGCGTGATCACGCACCGCATCGCCTACGGCGTCGATAGCGGGATGTATTCGCCACCCCGAGTGATGGCCGTGACATTCACGACCCGCGCGGCGGGAGAGATGCGGGGGCGCCTGCGGTCGCTGGGCATCGAGGGGGTCTCGGCGCGCACTTTTCACGCCGCCGCGCTCGCGCAGCTGAACTACTTCTGGCCGACGGTTGCCGGTGGGGAGTCGGCCCCGCCGGTCCTGCCCAACAAGGTGCGCGTGCTCTCGGATGCGGCGAGTCGCCTGCGTCTGAATCTCGACGGGGCGACGCTTCGCGACGTGGCTTCCGAGATCGAATGGCGGAAGGTCACCCTCCGCACGATCGAAGACTATGCACGGGCCGGCCGCCCGGGTCTCGGGCGTCTGAGTCCCGACGCTGTGGTCGGTCTGCACGAGGCCTACGAGAAGCTCAAGGATGAACGGCGCCAGCTCGACTTCGAAGACATCCTGCTCGCCTGCGCCGGCATGATCGAGTCCGAGCCGCGCGTCGCGCGCGCCGTCCGCGAGCAGTACCGCCACTTCACCGTGGATGAGTATCAGGATGTCTCGCCGCTCCAGGAACGACTCCTCTCGCTCTGGCTCGGCGACCGGGACGATCTCTGCGTGGTCGGCGACGCGAGCCAGACGATCTATTCGTTCGCGGGCGCTGACCCCCGCTTCCTGCTGGACTTCGAGCGGCACCACCCCGGCGCGCTGATGGTGCGCCTCGAGCGCAACTATCGCTCGGCGCCGGCCGTTCTCGCGACGGCCAACGCGCTCATGCGTGGTCGTCCGGGGGCTCTCGAGCTGGTCGCCGCGGGTGCGAGCGCACCCCCGGCCGAGCAGCAGGTCGACGCCCGCCCGGCAGTACCGCCCGCCACAACCGCAATGCATCCCGACGACGACGCCGAGGCGGCGGCGGTCGCCCGCGACATCAAGCGGCGACTCGACGGGGGTGAGACGGCCGAGGGTTTCGCCGTGCTCTATCGCGCTCATTCGCAGTCGGCAGCGTTGCAGCGCGCGCTCGCCGCCCAAGACATCGCCGCGAGCGTCCTCGGTGGCAAGCGGTTCTTCGAGCTGCCCGAGGTTCGTGATGCGGTCATGGTGCTCCGCGGCGAGTCCGTCGCGGGTGGTTCGGGCGAGCTCGTTCCGATCGTTCGCGATCTGCTGCGCTCGCGCGGGTACACCGAGACGCCGCCCCCGGCGGGTGGGGCGCTCCGTGATGCGTGGGAAGCGCGCGCGACGCTCTTGCGTCTGGCGGAGGATGCGCCGCCGGGCACGACGCTGCGCGCCTTCACGGACGATCTTCAGGCACGTGCCCGCGACCAGCACGATCCGGGGCTCCGCACCGTGACCCTGGCGACGATCCATGCGGCCAAGGGGCTCGAATGGGATCACGTACACGTGATCGGTTTGTCCGAGGGACTGTTGCCGATCTCGTATGCGCGGGGACTCGAGCAGGTCGACGAGGAGCGCCGGTTGCTCTACGTCGCCCTCACGCGGGCACGGCGTTCTGTCTCGCTGTCGTGGTCCGCCGGGAACGGGAGAGCGGAGCGGGAGCCTTCGCGTTTCCTTCAGGAGCTCGGCATCCGCACTCATCGTGCGGCCGGTGCGCCTGCTGCCGCCGCCCGCCCGCCGCGTTCACCGTCACAGAGCGCCCCTCCGCGGAACGCGGGTCCGCGAGGATCCTGATGAGTGCCGCAGCGCTCTCGTGGATGAGCTCGGGCGAGGGAACGGGTGCACCAGCAGAGAGCAACTGGAGCGCCAGCATGGGCCAGGCGTCGTCGGCGTCGCGCCGCTCGAGGTGAAGACACGTGAGGCAGGCCGTCACACCCGGCACGATGAGCGGACCGATGACGATGCCGGAGCCGCCGACCACGACCGGCAGATGAACCCGGTCCGCGCGTAGATGCGGAGCAGCGCGCCGCGGGTCGAGCACGTGCCGCGCGAACATCACCACGACATCCGCACCGGATGCCTCGGCGCCGGGTCGATCGTGTTCGCCCGGATCGGCCTCCTCGATGACCGTCACCCGGTACGCGGATGTCTCGAGCGCCATCCGTATCGCGACGACGAGCGGATCGTCCGAACCTCCCCGCGGGGCTTCGAGCACGATCCCGCCGGGAGCGCTCCGCCGCTCCAGATCGATCCGGAGCAGGGCCGAGCCCAAACGTCGGAGAAAGGCCCGGACCTCTCGGGGATGCACGCGTTGCAACTCCGCCCAAACATCTACACCCGTATCGGGCAGACCGCGCGTGAGCTCGAACAACAGGCGCTCCTGCCACGGCGAGACATCCGTCAAACGTGAATGGGCGTGTTCGCCGAGCTGCATCGTCGTCGCGTCGCGCCAGAGCGGGGTGTGGGTCTGATCCAGACGGAGCATCACGGTCATCCCGTGATTGTGTCCTGCCGGGCGGTCGTGGGCGGGGGATTCCACAGGCGGACGGGAAGGTCCACGCTCAGCTGCCCCTGTGGAGGACGAACGGTGTCAGCGCGCCGGCTCGTCGGGCGCTCCGCCGTCGGCCGTGGAGTCGCCGGTCTCGTCCGGACCGGAATCCGCACCGGTGTCCGGATCCGTCCGGGGGTCGGACGACTCCTCGCCGGCGAGAATCCGAGCGATCGCGTCGTCGAGCTCGTCGAGTTCCGCCTCGGGCGCGTCATCGCCGAGAGCGCGACGGCGAAGGCTGTCGATGATCCGCGACGGGTCGTCGATGTCTTCGGAACTCGGCATGAAGTCCGCGTAATCCCACAGCGAATCGCGGGCTTCGACACCCACGGCATCGGTGATCGCGCGCCACATGGCGGCCGCTTCACGCAGGCGGCGGGGTCGCAACTCCAGTCCCACGAGCGATGCGAGCGCCTGTTCCGCCGGTCCGCCCGCGGCACGGCGACGGCGGACGGTCTCGGCAATCGCCGCGGCCTTCGGCAAACGCGCGGTCGCATCCTCGGTGACGACGTCGACCCACCCCTCCACGGTCGCGAGGAGGCTCTCGAGGCGCGCGAGGGCCGACCGCTGGGCCTCGGTGTGCTCGGGCAGCAACGCGCCGCTTTCGAGCGCCGTGCGCAGCTCGTCCGGGCGCGAGGGGTCGAACCGGGATGCAAGGTCTTCGAGAGCATCCGTGTCGACATCGATCCCGCGTGCGAACTCGGTGACCTGCGAGAGCACGTGCAGACGCAACCACTTCGCGTGACGGAAGAGACGGGCGTGTGCGAGCTCGCGCACCGCGACCGCCAGGGCGAGCTGATCGTCCGCGATGTCGAGGTCCCGGCCGAAATCGACGAAGTTCTGCGGCAGGATGGCCGCTTCGCCGGCCGGCATCACGGGGATTCCCACATCGCCCCCGCTGATCACCTCGGTGGAGAGTTGCCCGACGACCTGGCCGAGCTGTGTCGCGAACAGCGATCCGCCGAGCGAGCGCATGACCTTGCCCGCGCCCTGGAGAAGCGGCTTGAGCTCTTCCGGTGCCTGCTCGGCGAGCGTGCGGGTCAAAGCATCCGTGATGCTCGTCGCAACGGGTTCGGCGAACTCCTGCCAGACGGGCAGGGTCGCGCTCACCCATTCGGCGCGCGTCATGATGCGGGGGGTCTGCGCGAGTTCCGAGATGACGGTCGCTTCGCTCAGCCACAGATTTGCGAGCGTGAGCGCGCCGTCCAGGTCGACGCGGTCGCCATCGGTCACGCTCAACCCGCCGGCGCGAGCGAGCTGCAGGGCCTGCTGCTCGGCGACACCCCACGGGATGCCGTCTCCGGCAGCCATCGCGCCACGCAGCTGCTGCTGAACCATTGCCATCATGGCGGGGTCCAACGGCATGCCGGTCAGC
This sequence comes from Microbacterium sp. C448, assembly GCF_000582705.2. NCBI lineage: Bacteria > Bacillati > Actinomycetota > Actinomycetes > Micrococcales > Microbacteriaceae > Microbacterium > Microbacterium sp. C448. The sequence continues at coordinate 6,157 of NZ_HG779729.1, read as the reverse complement.
CGCTCGAACTGCGCCGGATCGATCTGTCCGCCGCCTCCGAGCATGCGCCGCAGAAGCTCTTCGAAGTCGTCTTCGGGGTTCTCGTCGCCAGGCACTTCAGCCGCCTCTCAGCGTCGTTCGGGTGGGTGGTTCTACGCTAGTCGCAGCCGACTGTGGCCCCGCCGGGGTCGGGCCCGCATTGCTTACGCCGTTCGCGAACGGCGCCCGAAGTCCCGCTCCGTCCCGCGGAGCGAAGAAAGGTCCCACCGTGGCGCTGTTCGACGAAGACGTCCGGGTCGTGCCCGCGCAACGACCTCCCCTGCGGCGTGCCACGAGGATCGGCATCATCGCGCTCGCGGTCGCCCTGGTGTGCCTGGCGACGCTCACGTTCCTGCCCACGGGCTACGTGATCCAGCAGCCCGGCCCGGTCTACAACACGCTCGGAACGGCGACGGGGGCGGATGGCGCGGCCGTTCCCCTCATCGAGGTCGAGGGTGCGGAGACGTTCGAAACGAGCGGCGCTCTGGACCTCACCACCGTCCAGGTCGTCGGTAACCGCGAGCGGACGCCCACCTGGCTCGAGCTCATGGGCGCGTGGTTCGACCGTTCTCGCGCGGTCGTGCCGCTGGACTCCGTGTTCCCGGCGGGCCAGACGAGCGAACAGCGCTCAGAGCAGAACGCTCAGCTGATGGTCGACTCGCAGCACGAGGCGACGGTTGCGGCCCTGCGCGAGCTGGATTACCAGGTCGACTCGCGAGTGCGGATCCACTCGCTACCCGAGGGGTCGCCGGCGGAGGGCATCCTCGAGCCGGATGACATCGTCCTCGCGGCGGAAGGTCAGAACGTGACCGACGTCACCGAGCTGCGCGACATCATCCAGGAGACGGATGGCGCGCCGGTCGCCCTCACGATCGAACGCGACGGGACCGAGATGACGGTCGACGTCACGCCCGTCCTCAACGAGGACGACTCGGCCTACCAGGTGGGGGTGTCCACGATCGTCGACTATGACTTCCCCGTTCAGGTCACGATCCAGCTCGACAACGTGGGAGGCCCGAGCGCTGGCCTGATGTTCGCCCTCGGGATCATCGACACCATGACCCCCGACGACCTCAACGGCGGCCTGCAGGTCGCGGGTACGGGCACGATCACGGCAGACGGCGTCGTCGGGCCGATCGGCGGCATCCGTCAGAAGCTCTACGGTGCACAGGGCGCGGGGGCGGAGTACTTCCTCGCACCCGAGGCGAATTGCGACGAGGTCGTGGGGCACATCCCGGACGGCCTGCGGGTGTTCTCCGTGGCAGACCTCGACGACGCGGTGGCGGCTCTCGACGCCGTGAGCGCCGGGGGCGACCTCGACGCGGTGCCCTCTTGCACCGCTCCGTAACCGAAACGTGGCCTGATACCCGGTCTTCTCCCTGGCTCGGGGCAGACTCCGCGCAAAACCGGGCGCCTAGGATGGATGGGTGACCACGACTTCCTCGAAGCCAGCGGCCCCCCGCACTACACGACGCGTTGTGACCATCTCCTTGGTCATCATCGCCGTACTGCTTGTCGGGTTCTTCATCTTCGCTTCCCTGTACGCAGACTTCATGTGGTACCAGCAGATCGGGTTCGACTCGGTCCTGGTGACGCAGTGGCTCGCCCGCGCGACGATGTTCGTCATCGGATTCCTCGCGATGGCCGTCCCCGTCTGGCTGACGATCCAGCTCGCTTACCGGCTCCGACCGGTCTACGCGCGACTGTCGAGTCAGCTCGATCGCTACCAAGAGGTCGTCGAACCGCTCCGTCGCCTGGCGATGTGGGGGATCCCGGTCTTCTTCGGCTTCTTCGCGGGCTTCTCGACGTCCACCCAGTGGGAGACCGTCTGGCTCTGGGTGAACGGTGTGACGACCGAAACCACCGACCCGCAGTTCGGTCTCGACACCGGGTTCTACCTGTTTGCCATGCCGTTCTACAGCGCCGCGCTCGGATTCATCTCTGCTGTTCTGCTGATCTGCCTGGGCCTGACGGGCGTCGTGTCCTACCTCTACGGCTCCGTCCGCGTCGGCCAGCGCGAAGGCGGGCGTTGGGAGCTGCGGATCTCGAAGTCCGCGCGTATCCAGCTCGCGATCCTCGCCGGCCTGTACCTCGTCGTCCAGGCCGCGAGCCTGTGGCTCGATCGTTACAAGACGCTGAGCGAGACGGGCGACCTGATCACGGGACCCGGCTACACCGGTGTCAACGCGGTCATCCCCGGCCAGGCCATCCTGGCGGGCATCGCGGCGTTCGTCGCCATCCTCTTCTTCGCCACGGCCATCATCGGTCGTTGGCGCTTCCCACTCATCGGTACCGCACTGCTGATCGTCTCGGCGGTCGTGGTGGGCGTCGGCTATCCCTGGATCGTCGACCGTTTCCAGGTCGCGCCGAATGAGTTCTCGCTCGAGGAGCAGTACATCGACCGGAACCTCGAGATGACGAAGGTCGCCTACGGCATCGACGGTCTGGAAAAGACCGAGACGACCGCCGTGACGGATGCCGAGCCCGGCGCCCTGCGCGAGGACGCCCAGACCACGGCATCCATTCGCATCATGGACCCCGCGATCATCAGCCCGACGGTCCGTCAGCTCGAGCAGTTCCGGGCCTACTACCAGTTCACCGACCCGCTCGACGTCGACCGCTACGAGATCAACGGGGAGTCCCAGGACACCGTCGTCTCGGTCCGTGAACTCGACATGGAGGCGCTGGGTACCGCCGGCACCTGGCAGAACCGCACCGTCGTCTACACGCACGGCTACGGCCTCGTCGTGGCCGCGGGCAACCAGCGCACGAGCGACGGCAACCCCGTCTTCCTCGAACGCGGAATCCCGGCGACCGGATTCCTGAGCGACAGCGAGAACTTCCAGCCCCGCGTGTACTTCGGCGAGCAGTCGCCGGTGTACTCGATCGTCGGTGCGCCCGAGGGGACGACCCCGGTCGAGCTCGACTATCCGCGCGGATCTGAGGACGGTCAGAGCGAGACGAAGACCACGTTCGAGGGTGACGGTGGCCCGAAGATCGGCACGCTGTTCGACAAGCTGATCTACGCGCTGAAGTTCCAGTCCACCGACATCCTGCTCTCGGACTATGTCAACGAGGACTCGCAGATCCTCTACGACCGTGACCCGAAGACGCGCGTGCAGAAGGCCGCTCCGTACCTCGACCTCGACAACGACCCGTACCCGAGCGTCGTCGACGGTCGGATCGTGTGGATCGTGGACGGATACACGACGGCGTCGACCTACCCGTACTCGCGCACCGTGAGCCTCTCGGATGCCATCGCCGACACGACGAACCCGACCCCGCGGTTCACGATCGACGACATCAACTACATCCGTAACTCGGTCAAGGCGACGGTCGATGCCTACGACGGAAGTGTGACCCTGTACGCGTGGGACCCGGAAGACCCGCTGATCCAGGCGTGGCAGAAGGTGTACCCGAACACGATCAAACCCATCAGCGAGATGTCAGCCGAACTCATCAGCCACGTGCGGTATCCGACCGACCTGTTCAAGGTGCAGCGCGCGACGCTCGGTCAGTACCATGTCGATGACGCGCAGTCGTTCTACCAGCGCGACAACGCGTGGGCCACGCCGGTGGACCCGCAGGACACGACCTCGACGCGTTTGCAGCCGCCGTACTACCTGACGATGCAGATGCCGGGTCAGGACGAACCGTCCTTCTCGATGTTCACGACGTTCATTCCCCCGGGAACGGGTACGGCCTCGCGAAACATCCTCACGGGCTACCTCGCGGTGGATGCCGACGCCGGATCCGACAACGGCGTCAAGGCCGAAGGGTATGGTGCGCTGCGGATGCTCGTCGTGAGCGCGGACACCACGGTTCCCGGGCCCGGACAGGTGCAGAACACGTTCGACGCGGACCCCGTGGTTTCGGGCCAGATCAACTTGCTGCGCCAGGGCCAGTCCGAGGTGCTCAACGGAAACCTGCTGACCCTTCCTGTCGGTGGCGGGTTCCTGTACGTGCAGCCCGTCTTCGTCCAGTCATCCGGTGGCACTCAGCTGCCGACGCTGCAGAAGGTTCTTGTTGCGTTCGGCGACCAGATCGCATTCGAGGACACGCTGAACGAGGCGCTCGACACGCTCTTCGGCGGGGATTCGGGAGCGGATGCCGGTGACGGAACCGTCGAGCCGGACCCGGATGCGACGCCGGGTGACCCGAGCGCGACACCGACCGACCCGTCGGATGGTGGCGGCGGGAGCATCGATGTTCAGGAGCAGGCCCTGCTGAACGATGCGCGCGAGGCGATGCTCGAACGCGAGACGGCCCTGCAGGCCGGCGATTGGGCGGCGTTCGGCGAGGCCGACGCCCGCCTGACGGACGCAATCGACCGGCTGCTCGAGCTGACCGCCGAGTAGTCCACGTCGCACACGAGACGGTGTCACCCCTGCCGGTGTGGCACCGTCTCGTCGTTGAGTCTGTCGAAACGACCCGCTCACCTGGCAGCAGATGTCAGCTGTCGCGTCGTGGAACCGCACTTAGTGCCAGGGGAGCGGCCCGGCTGGGGCTGCAGCGCGGGGCCCAGCGGCGGGGTCCGCGGCGGGCGACTTACGCGGTGAGCAGCCACCACCACACGAGCAGCAGCGTCACGCCGAAGCCCGCGAGCTGGTTGATCCACAGGAACGCACGCCACCCCCGGGTCGCCTCGTCCGAAGCGGCGTCGCTGACGCTACGGTACGGCCATACGGCGGCGAGGTATGGGATGACGAGCAGCGCGGCGAGGGGCCCCGGCCACTCCGACGCGAGCATCGTCAGACCCGAGAGCCCGTAGCAGACGAGCGCGAAACGGACGGTCCAGGCGGCGCCCCGCGCGGTCGCAATAGAGGAGATGCCCGCCTCTCGGTCGGCCGAGACATCCTGCACCGCGCCGAACGCGTGCGACGCGATTCCCCACAGCGCGAACGCCACGATGATCGCGACGAGCCCGGGCGTCCAGCTGACGCCCGCGAGCACGAGGCCGTAAACGGCGGGCGAGAAGAAATGGATGCTGGAGGTCATCGAGTCGGCGAACGGCACCTCTTTGAGCCGCAGCGGGGGAGCGGAGTAGAAGACGACGAAGAAGAGGCTGAACGCGAGCACGAGCCACGACAGGGGCCCGCCGACCGAGACCAGGAACACCACGAACGGCAGGCACGCGAGCCCTGCGGCCCACAGGGTGACCGGATGCAGACGTCGATCGAGAACGGCCCCGTGTGCACCGCCCTTGCGCGGATTGCGCATGTCGGATTCGTAGTCGAAGACATCGTTGATCCCGTACATCGCCAGGTTGTAGGGGATGAGGAAGAAGATCGTGCCGACGATCAGCACCACGTCGATCTCGCGCGTCGCCAGAAGATACGCGGCCGCGAACGGGAACGCCGTGTTGACCCAGCTGATCGGCCGTGAAGACACGAAAAGAGTGCGGATGGTTCGGCCGAGGCCGATCTGTTCGGCCCCGGTCACGTCGGCCTTTTCGGGCTCAGGAGTGTCCACACGGCAGGGATCAGGAAGGCCGCCGCGAGCGGGTAGGCGAAGTCCTCGACCGGCGCGAGTCCGATGTGAATGCCGCTCAGGTGCTCCGCCGGATAGGTGAACAGACCCGCGGCGATCATGACGTTGTCGAAGACCGCGGTCAGCGTGAGCAGCACGAGCGCCGCGAGCCCCGATGCGGCCATCCGCCGGGCGAATCGTTCGCGCCGTGCGGTCAGGATCGTGACGAGGGCCGCGAGGAGAAGGAACGGGACGACGATGAGCGGATAGGTCATCTGTGCGTACTCTCGTCGGTTCCTGCCGCGGGCGCCGCTGTTCTGTCTCGACGCGCGAGAACGCGGAATGCCGCGGCCCAGCACAGGAGTGTCAGGTAGCAGAGGAAGGCGAGGAAGAAGAGTTCCTCGAGCGGCAGCTCGGGAGCGAGCATGACGCCGGTGTAGAGCTCGCTGTCGCCCTTCACGAAGACGCCCGTCAGGATGCCCGCGGCATCCCACGCGAGAAAGAAGATAACTCCGATCGCGACTGTCGCAACGGTCCTGCCGCGAGCCGCCCAGAACGCGAGTCGGAAGCGCCGGTCGAGGAGCGCGATTCCGGCCGCCGATACGAGGATCGCGAGAAGGTACAGGCCCGGCACGTCGTTCAGTCTGCCACGGCATCGAGAACTGGCTCG
>NZ_HG779728.1:0-1363 GCF_000582705.2 Microbacterium sp. C448 | reverse complement strand
CTGCCACGGCATCGAAAACTGGCTCGCTTACCCTCCCCGCCCCGTCGTCGCCACGGACCCGCTTGAGGACGAGTTCTGCCGAGATCAGGCACATCGGCAGGCCGATACCGGGGAGGACGTCTGCGCCCGCGTATAGCAATCCGTCGACCTTGCGCGAGGCATTCCGCGGACGGAATACAGCGCTCTGCAGCAGGGTGTGGGACAGCCCGAGCGAGTTGCCGCGCCACGTGTGCAGGTCGCTCGCGAAGTCGGCGGGGGCGGTGGTGCGGCGGACGACGATCCGGTCCGCGAGGTCGGGGATGCCCGTCCATGCAGCGATCTGCTCGACGACGGCATCGGCCGCGGCTTCGATGCGGGGGTCTCCCGCCCCGTCCACGCCACCGTGGCCGAGGGCCACATCCGCCGGCATCGGAACGAGCACGAACAGGTTCTCGTGGCCCGCCGGGGCGACCGAAGGGTCGGTGGCGCTCGGTCGGCACACGTACAGCGACGCGGGATCGGGCACGTACGGTTCGTCCCCGAAGATCGCGTCGAAGTTGCCGCGCCAGTCCTTCGTGAACACCAGCGTGTGGTGCGCGAGACGCGGCAGTTCGCCCTCGACGCCGAGCAGCAGCAGCAGGGCACCCGGGCTGGGTGTGCGCTTCTTCCACCACGACTCCGGATACGTCTGGCGCTCCGGGGGCAGCAGCTCGGTCTCGAGGTGGTGGAGATCCCCCGCGCCCACGACGAGGTCGGCGGGCACGAAACGCGTCGTTCCCGAGGCATCCTGAACCCGCACGCCGACCGCGCGCGACCCGGCGGTCTCGATCGAGACGACCGGTGTGCCGGTCTCGATCGTCACACCCCGCTCGCGCGCGAGGCGCGCCACGGCCTCGATCACGGTCGTGAAGCCGCCCATCGGGTAGGCCACCGAGTCGCCCAGGTCGAGGTGGCTCATCAGGTGGTAGAGGCTCGGCACGTCGAACGGCGAACCACCCAGGAACACGGCGGGGTAGCCGAGCACCTGACGCAGACGCGGGTCAGCGAAGCGACTCTCGATGTGTCGGTGGAGGGGGCGGGTCAGCAGGGGGAGGAGTTGCGGCAGCCGGCGCAGCAGAGCAGGGTCACGCAGGCCCTTCGTGGAGGCATACGAGTCGTAGAGGAATCGCGAGACCGCGAGTTCGTAGGCGTCCTGAGCCGACGCGAGGTAGTCGCGGATCGCGGCACCCGCGCCCGGCTCGATGTCCTCGAAGAGCTCGGCGACGGGCTCGACGCCCGAGTGGATCTCGAGGGGTTCGGGCTCGCCCTCGGTGTAGACGCGGTAGGCGGGGTCGAGGGGGACGAGATCGAGCTCGCGCTCGGCGCTCGTGCCGAGCAGGCGGAA
>NZ_HG779727.1:0-3640 GCF_000582705.2 Microbacterium sp. C448 | reverse complement strand
GTTCTAGACGGACTGGCCGCGGACGGGGTCGCGCTGCGCGCCGAGGTCGTCGACGTCGGCAAGCTGCCCGGCCACCACCCCGTGCCGCAGGACGCGATCAACGCCCTCCTCATCCAGCTTGCGCGCGGGGGCAAGAACGTCGTCCGGCTCAAGGGCGGCGACCCGTACGTCTTCGGGCGCGGCGGCGAGGAGCTCGCGGCGTGCCACGAGGCGGACGTGCCCGTCGAGGTCGTGCCCGGCATCACCAGTGCCGTCTCGGTGCCCGCGGTCGCCGGCATCCCGCTCACGCATCGCGGGGTCGCGACGGCGTTCACGGTCGCAACCGGCCACGACCAGATCCGCGACCTCGGCGGCGGCCGCGACCACACCGTCGTCCTGCTCATGGGTGTGGGCACGCTCGCGCACTCCGCGATCACCCTCGCCCGCGGTGAGCGCGGCGCGGGCTGCCCCGTCGCCGTCGTCGAGGACGGGTACGGCGCACGCCAGCGCGTCACGGTGGGCACGCTCGCCACCATCGCGCATCAGGCGGCGGCCCGCGGCATCCGTTCACCCGCCGTCGTGGTCGTCGGCGACGTCGTCCGGCTGAGCCCCTACGCACCCAACGACCTCGCGACCCTCGACCTCGAGAACCTCGACACCCTCGACCCGCTCGCCGCTCGCGGCACCTCCTGAAAGGCCCCCGCCCAGTGACCTCGTCGAACACAGCGACCTCGTCGAACCTCCAGAACCTCCGCGTCGCGATCGTCGGCGCGGGCCCGGCCGGCATCTACGCCGGTAACATCCTCACCGGCGCGGTGACAGATGCCGGCGGCACGGCATCGGTCGACCTGTTCGAGTCGCTTCCCGCACCGTACGGGCTGATCCGTTACGGCGTCGCGCCCGACCACCCCCGCATCAAGGGCATCGTGAACTCGCTGCACGAGATGCTGGATGCCGGCACGACTCGGTTCATCGGCAACGTCGAGATCGGCCGCGACATCGCGCTCGACGAGCTGCGCGAGCGCTACGACGCGGTGATCCTCGCGACCGGGGCGATCCGAGACGCGGCTCTCGACATCCCGGGCATCGACCTCGACGGTTCGTACGGCGCTGCGGACTTCGTCGCGTGGTACGACGGCCACCCCGACGTGCCGACCGAGTGGCCGCTCGACCAGCGCGAGGTCGCCGTCATCGGCAACGGAAACGTCGCCCTCGACGTCGCGCGCGTGCTCGCGAAGCACGCCGTCGACCTGCGGCCCACCGAGATCCCCGACAACGTGCTCGCGGGACTCGAAGCCTCAGCCGTGACCGACGTGCACGTGTTCGGGCGGCGCGGCCCCGGCGACATCAAGTTCACCCCGATCGAGCTGCGTGAGCTCGGCGAGGTGCCGAACGTCGACATCGTCGTGCACGACGAGGACTTCCAGGACGCCGACCCGGCGAACGCGACGAACAACCAGCTCAAGGTCATGCTGCGCATCCTGAACGGCTGGCGCACGCGCGAGTCGACGGGCGCGAGCCGGCGCCTGCACCTGCACTTCTACCACTCGCCGGTCGAGATCCTCGGCGACGGCCGCGTGGCGGGCGTGCGCTTCGAGCGGACCGAGCCGATCGGCGACGGACGCGTGCGCGGCACCGGCGAGTTCCGCGAGATCGCCGTGCAGCAGGTGTACCGCGCGGTCGGCTACTACGGCACGCCGGTCGTCGGTGCGCCGTTCGACGAGCGGGCCGGCGTGGTTCCAAACGTCCAGGGACGGGTTCGGGATGCCGCCGCCACGGGCGATGCGGACGCGCCGGTGATCGCCGGGCTCTACGCCACCGGGTGGATCAAGCGCGGGCCCGTCGGCCTCATCGGCCACACCAAGTCGGACGCGATGGAGACGATCGCGCACCTCGTCGAGGACGCGCAGGCGAGGGCGCTCACGGCGCCGACCGTCGAGGGCGACGTGCTCGAGCTGCTCGAGGAGCGCGGAGTCGAGTACACGACGTGGGAGGGCTGGCTCGCCCTCGACGCGCACGAGCGTGCGCTCGGCGCGGCCCACGTCCACACCCGCGAGCGGGTCAAGGTCGTGCCGCGCGACGAGCAGGTGCGGGTCTCTCGGTCGGGAGCGCTCGTTCCATGACGTACGTGATCGCGCTGCCGTGCGTCGATGTCAAGGACCGCGCCTGCATCGACGAGTGCCCGGTGGACTGCATCTACGAGGGCGAGCGGTCGTTGTACATCCACCCCGACGAGTGCGTGGACTGCGGCGCGTGCGAGCCGGTGTGCCCGGTCGAGGCGATCTACTACGAGGACGACCTGCCCGACGAGTGGCAGGACTACTACAAGGCCAACGTCGAGTTCTTCGAGATTTCAACAGGCTCAATCCAAGCGATCGGCTCGCCCGGCGGCGCGGCCAAGGTGGGTGTGATCCCCCTGGACCACCCGATCGTCGCGGCCCTTCCTCCGCAAGGAGACGCGCATGTCTGACCCGCAGAACCCCGGAGAGCTCCGGCCGGCCGGCACCGAGGTCGACGTCGTGATCGTGGGCGGCGGGCCGGCGGGGCTGTCGGCTGCGCTCAACCTCGGCCGGGCCCGCGCGTCGGTCGTGGTCGTGGACGCGGGGCGACCCCGCAACGCCGCGACGCTGCGCTCACACGGGTTCTTGACCCGCGACGGCATCCCGCCGCTCGAGCTGCGCAAACTCGCGCGGGCCGAACTGGCCGCGTACCCGAGCGTCCGGGTGTTCGATCGCACCGTCGTGTCAGGTCTTCTCGAGACGCATTCCGCTTCCGGCATGCGCTTCGTCGTGGCGCTGCAGGGCCGTGGCACCGGCATCCCGTCAGCCGTCGCGGCGCGCTCGGTGCTCATCGCCACCGGGCTGCGCGAGACGCTGCCCGACATCCCGAGCCTCCGCGCGTACTACGGCATGACGATCTTCAGCTGCGCCGCGTGCGACGCGTGGGAGCTGCAGGACCGCCCGCTCGCGCTCATCGGCGAGACCCCCGATCTCGCCGGCCGCGCGCGCCTGATCGCACGATGGACCGATCTGCTCACGGTCTTCACGAACGGGTCCGACGTGGTCGACACCGTCGAAGAGGCCGAGCTCGCGGCATCCGGAATCATCGTCGAGCGACGCCCGATCGACGACCTCGAAGGCGAGCGCGGCGCTGTGTCGGCGGTGCGGCTCGCCGACGGCGAGCGCATCGAGATCGAGGGCGGCTTCGTGCGGCCCCAGTGGCACCCCGTGCTCGATTTCGTCAACGGACTCGACCTCGAGCGCGACAAGTTCGGCAACCTGGTGACCGACCGCTCGGGACGGACCTCGACCCCGGGTGTCTACGCCGCAGGGGATGCCGCGTCCCCGGGTCCGCAGCAGCTCATCGTCGCCGCGGGTCAGGGCGCGCGCGCCGCGGCGGTGCTCGTGCACGACCAGGTCGGCGTGCGCACGGCCCACTGAGCGGGCGGGTCGCGCGAACGGAGACGAAGCCGCGCGGTCGCGGATGAGGCAGGATGGCCTCGATGTCTGTGATCGCCGATGACCCGGGCGCCGAACTGCGCGCACTCCGCGAGCGCGCGTACGGGCCGGGTGCCGACATCCTCGACGACCCCGCGGCGATCAAGCGGCTGCGCGAACTCGAGGACGCGGAGCGTGGCGAACAGGGCGTTCAGGCCGCGGAC
>NZ_HG779726.1:0-259 GCF_000582705.2 Microbacterium sp. C448 | reverse complement strand
GTAGGCCAGCGAGACGTATTGAGACCCGGCATCGGAATGCGCCCGCAGCTGATCCGGGAGGATCGGGTGGCCTTGCCGGCCACGTTCCCAGAGTCCCATCCGCAACGGGATCATCACGAGCTCGACGTGCTTGGTGGTCTGCGCATGCCAGGCGACGATGCGTTGCGAGTAGACGTCGACGATGAACGCGACGTATACCCATCCCGCCCACGTCCGGCAGTAGGTGAAATCCATCACCCAGGTGTGATCCGGCCGGGGC
>NZ_HG779725.1:0-240 GCF_000582705.2 Microbacterium sp. C448 | reverse complement strand
CACCGCCGATTCGGACCGCGCCGTGACCTCAGAAACGGCCTCGATCGTCACGGCGTCGACGCGGCGGCCGAGCCGACCCAACAACTCGAGCGCGACGGCCTGATCGGCATCGGATGCCGCGGCCACGAGTCCCTCGCGATGCACCGAATCGACGACCTCGCCGACGTGCGCGACCAGTTCGCGCAGCGTGTCGACGAGGTTTTCCATACCTCAATTCTGCCGAGGGCCACCGACATTCAG
>NZ_HG779724.1:0-325 GCF_000582705.2 Microbacterium sp. C448 | reverse complement strand
GTGCCGGCAACCCGCGCACCGGTGCGATCGGGACCACACCCGCGACTACGCACTGGGTGGCGAAACCAGCGTCTGCAACTTGGCTTGTCTCTGCAAACGACACCACACGTTGAAAGGCGAAACAGCCTGGACGGTCCGACAACTCGGAGGCGGGGTCCTGGAGTGGACCTCACCCGGTGGTCACGTCTACATCGACAGGCCACCCTCGGCGATCCATTTCGTCCCGAACACGGATCCACCCCCGTTCTAGCGGTACCCCGCTGGGCCCGCCCGGTCACTGAGCTCGTCGAAGTGACCCGCTGTGCCCTGCCTTGTCGACGCGGGA
>NZ_HG779723.1:0-793 GCF_000582705.2 Microbacterium sp. C448 | reverse complement strand
GGCCCGCCCGGTCACTGAGCTCGTCGAAGTCACCCGCTGTGCCCTGCCTGGTCGACACGTGCGCCCGGTGCTCGCTTCGACGGGCTCAGGCATCGCGGCGCTCGAATCGGTGTGCAGCTAGGCATCCCGCAGCTCGCCTATGTAAGCTATCCGCGTGCTGTCCTGTCGTTGTTGCCGCTGAGTGCCTCGCACTCGCTTTCAACGACCCCTGACAACACCCCGCGAGAGCATCGCGGCCCCGCAGCTTGGACTTATCCCGTGCGATACGCGCAGAGCGTCACCGACCTCATCGGCAACACACCCCTCGTCCGCCTGAACCACGTCACCGACGGCATCACCGCCACGGTTCTCGCGAAGATCGAATACTTCAACCCGGGCGGCTCATCCAAAGACCGCATCGCAGCCAATATCCTCGACGCCGCCGAGCGTGACGGATTGATCGGCCCGGGCGGCACGATCGTCGAACCCACCAGCGGCAACACGGGGGTGGGCCTCGCCCTCGTCGCGCAGCAGCGCGGTTACCGCATGATCTTCGTCGTTCCCGACAAGTTCGCGGGCCCCAAGGTCGCCGTCCTCGAGGCCTATGGGGCCGAGGTCGTCATCACCGATACCAGTGTGCCGCCCGAGGATCCGCGCTCGTACTACAGCGTCTCCGACCGGCTCGCCCGCGAAATCCCCGGAGCGTTCAAGCCGAACCAGTTCGCGAATCAGAACGGGCCCCGCGCGCACTACGAAACGACCGGTCCCGAGATCTGGAGCGCCACCGAGGGGCGCGTCACCCACTTCGTGGCGG
>NZ_HG779722.1:0-272 GCF_000582705.2 Microbacterium sp. C448 | reverse complement strand
ATCGTGCGGTGCTCCACGCCCACGGCATCGCGCACACCACCCTGCATCTGCACGCGAATCAGCACGCCGGGTACTTCCCAGGTGCGAGCCAGATCCATCTCGTGGTGCTCATCGACCCCGACACGGGGCGACTGCTCGGCGCGCAGGCGGTCGGCGTCGAGGGCGTCGACAAGAGGATCGACGTGCTCGCCACGGCCATCCGCGCGGGCATGGCGGTCGACGAACTGATCGACCTCGATCTGGCCTACTCGCCGCCCTATGGACAGGCGAAG
>NZ_HG779721.1:0-253 GCF_000582705.2 Microbacterium sp. C448 | reverse complement strand
CAACGCCCTCGCCGAGAGCGTCGTCGGCCTCTACAAGACCGAGTGCGTGAAGATCGACGGCCCGTTCCGCAGCGCCGACGACCTGGAACTGGCCACGCTGTCCTGGGTGCACTGGTTCAACGAGAACCGACTGCACTCCTCGATCGGATACCTCACACCCATCGAGAAAGAGAACGAGTACTACCGTGAGATCAACTCCCAGCACCAGCCGGCGCTGGGAGAACTCGCCCTCCACTAAACCCGGGGCGATTCA
>NZ_HG779720.1:0-11663 GCF_000582705.2 Microbacterium sp. C448 | reverse complement strand
ACCGATACACCACGTCCCAGGACTTGACCGGTCAAAGCGTCGGAGCAGCAGGAAGACTGAGTCATACGGGATAGCGCGGAGAACAGTCCTAAACACGCCTGCGTATGGGGGCGCCATCGCCACGTGGACGCGCTCCCTTTTCGCCGATCGCTACCCTTTCTCACAGCAGAACGGACAGCCGCCGCGGCACCACTCCCCCAGCCACAAGCGGCCCGATCACACCCGGTTCGGCTGTCCGTCCCGTGAGGGCGGCGCATCGCCATCGCGATCGAACTCTGCTGTGCTGATGCGGCGAACGAGATGCGCCAGTTATGTCAGCGCCTCCACCTACTACCCCATTCTCGCTCGCACACGATCGACGCACTCCTATGTCGGTCCGGTCGCCTATGACTATGCGCAGGTCGTCGTGGTCAGGTCGGGATCGGCGATTCTGTTGACGGAGTTTGGGCAGAGGCCGGTCACCGTCGGCGACGTGATCGTCCTGGCAGCGAACACCGTGTGCCGTGGCGAACCCGAAGGAAGAATCACAACCACAACTATCTACCTAGACATGGACTACGTGATTGATCAGCTGCGTTGGCAATACGCCGCGTGCCTGCGGGACAGTCAGGAGGCGCGGACATTTGCCGAAACGATGTTTACGGAACCGTCACAGATTCTGCATGTTGGCGAAGACCGAGCGGGGATGATGAGGCCGTGGCTGGATGAATTGGCCGCCCGTAGTGCTGAAGGCAGATTCCCGGAGAACTTCTATCGAATGCAGGCGCTATTGTTCAACATCTTTCATGTGATCACACCTTTCATCAAGACTTCTCCAGTTCGCACATCGATAACTGAACGGGCGATGACATGGACGTCTCAACCTCGCATTCGCCGATTCGCTCCCTTACGGGACGAGGCACGCAAGATCGCCGATCTGCTTCATAGCAACCCTGAGCACCGCTGGACAATATCGGAGCTGGCGAATGAAGTCCACCTCTCGAAGTCTCAGGTTGGTCGGGTGTTCGTAGAGGCATACGGCAAGTCTCCGATCGCCTACTTGACCATGTTGCGAACCGAGCGGATGGCCGGTCTTCTTCGTACCACGTGTGCACCGATCGCAGTGATCGCCCGTGAGGTGGGCTGGAGTGACCCCGACTTCGCCGCCCGTCAGTTCCGCCGAAGAGTAGGGCTGACCCCCACTCGCTACCGGATGATCACCCGTGGGAGAGATGACATACCGAGGGATAAGCGCGTGTAGCTGGGCGACTACTTCAGCATTGGCATCGCCGCTCAGTTCCGCACACTCGACCCCATAGAACGGGAGGGGGCTCGTCGAACTCATCGCCGAGCTCGACAGTCGTCAGCCTCATTTCGTCGCCCCCTCATCTCCTGACACGCCCGGCGTACTCCACGCTCGTACACCTGCCCCTCGTGAGGAGGAGATGCCAGACGATGACTATGAGTAACGGGACTCGGGAGGCAAAGCCCGAGCCCTCGAAGAAAGCATCGTGGGCTCAGCCGAAGCACTGGTGTCCGGTGGGGACTGGCGTCGCGCGATCGTGTTCGCAGGCGGGTTTCGGTCGCGCTCTTTGAACGACACGCATCTAGACGCAGCATCTCGAAGCCCACGAGCAGGGCGGCAGACGGAAAGTCCCCCATCGCCTACCTGACTATGCTTCGAACCGAGCAGATAGCGCATCTTCTGCGCAGCACCGACGCAACGATCGCTCGGCAGGTGGGCTGGAGCGACCCTGACTTCGCCGCAGGTCATTTCCGACGCAGCGCAGGCATCACCCGCGCCGTCACCGCGACCTTGTCCGGGAACGGACCGAGGTCCGGGATGTCGGCGACGCTCCAATGAGCACGAGGATCGCTGGACTCCTGGTCGGAATGCCGCATCGGCACGGGGCTGCGTCCGAGAGCGCGGATGCCATGCGTCGGTCATGCTCGAGTGAAGTCGAACATTCGCAGAGCGTCCACCAGTTCAGGCAATCTCTTCGAACGATTAGCAACGGATCAACCACAAGACTTCCGTGCAGATGCACCCGGACTATACACGCATGGCGCCGGACAAAACGGGCATGATCGACCGCCCGGATCACCGCGCACTCTGTTTGTGAGGTACAGGTGGGCTGACAACGTCGGGTTCAGTGATGCGCCTGGCGGTCGTCCACTACTTGTCCGTCGTCCGTCTCGATTCCTCACTGACGCCCTTGGCGCACCTTCTGGTCGCAGGGGTCACCCCGCCGTGTGCGGTGTGACATGCCGGGAGGAGGAGGCCGATGGCGTCAATCGAGGAACAGCGTGCCGCGCGGGATGCGAAGCTCGACGCGCTGCATGAGCGGCTGGCGGCCGCGGTCGGTCAGCTCTCGACCGGAGACGACTGGAAGCAGGCGCTGGAGTTCGCCGCGAGGTTCCGGTCGAGGAGCTTTGGGAACGCGCTGCTGATCTGGGCGCAGCACCTCGACGCTTTCGACCAGGGGCGGGTGCCCGCGCCGGAGCCCACCTATGTCGCCGGTTATAAGCAATGGCAGACCTTGGGCCGTCAGGTCGAGAAGGGTCAGCCCGGCTACATGATCTTCGCCCCGGTCACGGGCCGGTTCGCGTCCTCGACCCCGCAGGATGCCGCCTCGTGGCGCAGGCTCGGCAGGTTCGAGAAGCCGAAGCCGGGTGAGGCGGTGCGCTCCCGGATGGTCGGCGCGAAACCGGCGTATGTGTGGGATGTCTCGCAGACCGCTGGTGACCCGATCCCGGAGCGTCCCTCGCCGGTGCTGTTGGAGGGTGAGGCACCGGAGGGGCTGTGGGAGGGGCTTGCAGGTCTGGTGGAGGCGGAGGGGTTCGCGGTGCTGCGGGTCGAGCACGCCGGGATGATCCACGGCGCGAACGGCTTGACCAACTACACGAACCGGACGGTCGCGGTGCGGACGGACATGGATGCGGCCGCGCAGCTGAAGACCTTGGCGCACGAGCTCGCGCATGTGAAGCTGCATGGCCCGGACAACCCGGATGCGACGGGGCATCGCGGGATCGGGGAGGTGGAGGCGGAGTCGGTGGCGCTGATGATTGGCGCCGCGCACGGCATGGACACCAGCTCGTACACGATCCCCTATGTCGCGGGGTGGGCGGGCACGGTGAAGGACAAGGACCCGGCCGAGGTGGTGCAGGCCACCGGCGAGCGCGTCCGTAAGACGGCCGGGGCGATCCTCGACGCCCTTCCGACCGCGCAGCTCGGCGGCGGCGACCCGCCGGGCCTTTCCCGTGACACGGCCCGCGTCGAACGCGCCCCGCACACCGCGCGCGTCGCACCGCCGCCGGTGGAACCGTCACGCGCGCGTGCGGCGGATGTCGTGGTGAGGGGCTTGTGATGCGCCCGGCCGAACTGTTTGCCGAGATGTCCGGGCTGCCGCTGCCGGTGGCGGCGGGACGGTTCACGGATGCGGGGGTGCCGGTGTTCCCGTGCGTGCCGGACGGGAAGCGGCCCCTCATCGAAGGTGGGTTCCATGCCGCGACCGCCGATGCAGGTCAGGTCGCGGCGTGGTGGCGGCGGTGGCCGACAGCGAACATCGGCGTCCCTACCGGCGCTCCGTCCGGACTGGTGGTGGTGGACGTGGATGTCCACGGCTCCGCCGATGGGCGCGCCAGTTTCGACCGTGCCGACGCGGCGGGGCTGGTCGGCGGGTGGGAGGTGCTGGTGCGCACACCTACGGGCGGGATGCACGCCTACTATCCGGCGACGCCGGGGGTCGAGCAGCGGTCGTGGCAGGCGGGACGGGCCGGGGTCGATTTCCGTGGCGATGGCGGCTACATCATCGTCCCGCCCTCCGCTCGCACGATCGACGGCGCGACCGCCCTGTATCGGGTCGCGGAGGTCGGTGCCGACGCGGCGAGGACAGTAGACGGGAAGGCGTTGCGGGACTTCCTCGATCCTCGCCCTGAACCCCGCGCCCGCCCCGCCACCTCCCACGCGGTGGGGCGGGAGGATGCCAAACGGTTGGCGCGGTGGCTGGGCCGGCAGGACACCGACCGGAACCTCAAACTGTTCTGGGCGTCGTGCCGTCTTGCCGAGGCCGGCGTCCCGATGGCTGACGCTTTGGATGCGGTGCTGTCGGCGGCGAAGTCGGACTTCGGTCCGCGAGAGATCACCGCGACCGTCTGCTCCGCCTACCGCAGCATCCATCCGGCCCCGGCCCGCCCCCGCGAGGCCTCACCGGTACAGGCCACCGAAGGCTGGTTCAGTCGGGCGGTTCCCGCCCGCACGGCCACGAGCGGTCGGGGGTTGTGATGCGTACCGGGGCGGGGCGGCGGTGGGCTGCGGTGACGGCGATCGCGGGGACGGTGCTCATCGCGGCCGGCGCGTTCTGGCTGTCGTTCACCGCACTGGCAGACCTTGCCGCGCGTTCCGGAGTCGGGCAGGGGCAGGCGTGGGCGTGGCCGCTGATCGTTGACGGCATCATCGTCGTCTCCACCGTCGCCGTTGTCGCCCTCGCAGGTCAACGCTCGGCCTGGTATCCGTGGACGCTGCTGGCCGCCGGTGCCGTGGTGTCGGTGACCGCGAACGCCATCCACGCCGTCGTCGCCGCTGACGCCGACGTGCCGGGCGTGCTCGCCGCGAGCGTGGCGGCGGTGCCGCCGCTGGTGCTGTTGGCCATCACCCATCTCACCGTCATCCTCACCCGACCCGCTCCAGGACCAGGGCTCGTGATCGCGTCGGAGCGGTCACCAGAGTCCGACCAGGAGACGGCGGGCGCCGTTGTGCCGCCGAGCCCGGCGGATCGTGAGGTGGCGGTGCTGCTGCGGGATGAGCAGGGGTGGTCGAACAAGCAGATCGCCCGCCACCTGGGCGTGCATCCGTCCACGGTCGGACGCTGGTTCGCTCGCCCCGCCCTGACCGGCCTCGACCGTGAGGAGACACCATGAACACCACCGCCCCACACACACCGATGTCGCCGGAGCACGCCGCACCTCGCCGTGAGCATCCCGAGATGCCGGAGACGCCGGATCGTTCTGGTGATGGGCGTGAGGTGTCGGAGCTGGCTCGCCACGTCGACCCGTCCGCCGCGAAGAAGACAGCGGTGGAGACGGCGACAGGGCGGCGCCGGTCGGGGGTGGAGTGGGTGCGTCCCTCCGATCTGCTGGCCGTCCGGCTGGGAAGGGTCGCCGGGCAGGGTATCGACTTCCAGGCAGAGCTCGCCCGCCGCGCCCGCCTCGTCCCCGGCCAGGCATACCGGGGCACTCGCACCGTGGCTCGGTCGGGGGTGCGCGTAGTGAGCGAGCGGGCGCGGAGGCTGCCGCCGGTGACCGCGTTCGGCCGTGGCGGCGGGGCGGAGCGGCACTCCTGGGTGTCGCGGTTCGGGATCGGGTTGGGGTGAGCCATGAGCGTCCTCCGTGATCTGGCGAGCACGAGCGTGGGGGACGCGTGCGCACCTGCTGTGCAGGAGGTACCGGGATGACACAGGCAGACAGTCAGGACAAGCGGGGCCGGTTCGAGGACTCGGAGGCGCTGCGCGCCCTCCTCACCAGGCTCCATGAGGCCGGGCAGGGTGCGTGGCGGCACGACCCGGAGGCGGCCGCGCTGATGCGGCACGCGTCCGACAAGTACGCGGCCCTGGCCCGCAAGCACGGACTGGACCCATGGGAGGCGGCATCGGCGGCGTTCGAAGCGATGCGGGGAGCGGCGACCCGGCGGGCGGAGGACCCGTGGGCGGTGGTGACCCGCGCGGTGCAGGTGACCTGCATCGGTGAGGAACGCGGCAACGGGCTGCTGTGCTCGGTGCACCAGGCACGCCGGCCCCGCTATTCGGTGTTCCACGACGCGGAGCGGTTCAGCGACCGGGAGAACCCGCTGCCCGATTACCACCCCGCGTTCCAGTTCCATCCCTTCGCCGATGCCAATGGTGATGAGCACGCCGAGGACGACGAGGTGCGGTGGGAGCGGACGATGAACGTCGGCTCGGCGGTGGAGGACACGATCGCGCTGCTGTCCTGGGTGGGCTGGGACCCGGCGACCGCGAGAGCTGCGGTGGAGTACATCACCGGACGGCTCGCGGAGGCACCGTCGCGGGCGTCGGCGTTCGAGACTCTGCGCCGCGACCGGCAGGCCCGCGCTCTTCTGGATCTTCCCGGTAGCTCGTGGACGACGCTGCTGCGGGTCGTGCTCGGCAACCCCGCCCCGGCATTGGCGCGCACCAACGTGGGCCGCGGTCTGCTAGTGCGGCTGCTGAACCGGGAACCGTTGCGGGCGCTGCTGCTGGACGACGACATCATCCTCACCGCGGGGCTTGCCGCCCCCGACACAGGGGTTGATCGGCCATGAGCACCCCGCCGGCCGGGCACATCGAGCTGGAGCGCGCCGTGGACTCCATCGGTGTCGGGCACCGGCACCGGCAGGACTACGGTGACCTGGCCCCGCTGGTCGAGTCGATCCGCCGCAACGGCCTCCTCCAGCCGATCACCATCACTCTCGATGGGCACCTGATCTGCGGAGCCCGGCGCCTGGCCGCGATCAGGCAACTCGGCTGGAAGACCGTCAACGTGTGGGTGCGCTCCGGCGTCTCGGACCGGCTCGGGCAGCTCCTAGCGGAGCAGGACGACAACCTGCTGCACAAGCCGCTGACCCAGTTCGAGGCCGCCGCCCTCTACCGCGAGCTCAAGACCCTGCTCGCCGAAGACGCCGCCCGCCGCCAGGAAGCATCCCGCTTCCACACCGCCAGTGCGGGAGAGGACGGTAACGTTAAGTTAACGGCACCGTGGGACACCACCCCCGGCGAGGCCGCAGTGCAGGCCGCGTTGATGGTCAGCGGCCGCGACTCCCACACCACCCTGGAGCGCATCGGCCGCCTCGAAGACCTCGCCGCCGACCCCTCCCAGCCCGAGGCGGTGCGGCAGCGCGCGGCGGCGGAAGTCGAGCGGATCAAGGCCGGCGGGAAGGTCTACCCCGCCCACCTGCGCGTCAACGCCGAACTCTCCCTCGCCGAACTCGACCAGCTCGCCTCAGACCCCGCCCAACCGGACGAGGTACGCGAGCAGGCCCGCACCGAGGCCGCGCAGATACGTGCCGCCGTCGCGCGAGAAGCGCGAGCGGTCGAGCTGGAGCAGTTGGCGAAGGACGCACTCGCCCGCGTCAAAGCCGTGAAGGCCACGGGCCGCAAACCCCCGAAGCTGCCGGCACTGTCGGCCGTCGAGCCGGGCGAGGCGGTGCCGTTCCCGCTGACCATGTTCGTCGCGACCTGGGACGACATGGCCGACTGGTGGCTCCACCACGACCCAGAACACGTCGGCCCGGCACTGTCCGAGGAGCAATGGTCCCGGTTCGAGGAGACCATCGCCGCGACGGTCGCGTTCGCCGACACCGCCCGCACCGCGCGGGCCGAGGCGGAGCGCGCCGAGCACATCGCCTGACCCGCGTTCTGGGACGGGAGTGTGCACCTTCCTGGCGACCACCCTTCGCTGTCGCCTCCTGGGAGGACCTATGGACCCCGCCGCCCCCGACGATCGTCGTCGTCGCCGTCTGCTGATCACCACCATCGCCGGCGGCCTCGTGCTGCTCCTGCTGGTGGGCGTCGGCGTCTACGGGCTGCTGCGCGGCCCGGCACCCCGCACCGACACCACACCCGCCGTGCCTTCTGTCCCGTCCGCCACGTCGACACCGGCCGGGCCGGACGGTCAGGGACCGGTGGCGGTGCCGCAGACAAGTGGCCCGGAGGCGTTCGCCCGTGCGGTCGCTGTGGCGCTCTTCACCTGGGACACCACCAGCGGCTACCAGGCGGTGGACTACGCCCAGATGCTCGCCGACGTCGCCGCCGACGAGGAAGCAGACGCACTGGCCGGGGATGTGCGCGCCTACCTGCCGAGTCCGCAGGCGTGGGCAGAGTTGCGTCAGTACCAGACCCGCCAGTGGCTCACTATCGACACTGCGGTGATCCCGGAGACGTGGGAGACCGCCGTTGCGCAGGCCGCGCCGGGGCAGATTCCCGCCGGCTCTGTCGCCTACACCATCGAGGGAACCCGGCATCGGGACGGCACCTGGGGGACCGAGCCGGTGGAGGCGTCCCGGCCTGTGACGTTCACGGTGTTCATCGTCTGCACCCCCACGGTCACCGACCGTGGGATCATCGGCAGGAGCTGTGAGTTGCTGCGCCTGTCTCAGCTCGACAATCCGCTCCGCTGAGAGCAGGTGGCCGTCGTGTTTAAGAAGCTCGCCGCCCTTGCGGTCGCCCTGCTATTCCTGGGACCCTCGGTCGTCCTCGTCGGGGTCGCGGCTGTGGTGAATCCGGCGATGACCGCCTGCGCGCCCGGGTCGCTGCTCGTGGGGCCGATCCCGGACTCGCTGACCGCCACCACTCGCAACGGCGAGACCGTCACTCTCGACAGAACCCAGCTCACCCATGCCGCCACGATCATCACCACCGGCGGACAGACCGCCGGGGTCGGCCGGCCCGGCGTCGTGATCGCGTTGATGGCCGCGCTCACGGAGTCGCGCCTGCGGATGCTGGCGAACAAGGGTGCCTACCCCGAGTCTGGGGACTATCCGAACGACGGCAATGGCTCCGACCATGACTCGCTCGGCCTGTTCCAGATGCGCCCCGCATCCGGGTGGGGTTCTGTCACCGAGCTGATGGACCCGACCTATCAGGCGCGCGCGTTCTTCGGCGGACCGACCGGCCCGAACTACCCCTCGCCGCGAGGACTGCTGGACATCCCCGGGTGGCAGCAACTCGACCCTGGCGAGGCCGCCCAGGTCGTCGAGGTGTCCGCGTACCCGGACAGGTACCAGAACTATCAGCCGGTCGCCGAAGCGGTCCTCACCGCCCTCACCCGCCCCGCACCATCCGGTGGGGGCGGGGGTGATCCGGTGGTGCCGGAGACCACCCGGATCGTGTTCCCGCTGCCGGAGGGAACCTGGGTGCGCACCAGCCCGTTCGGGTGGCGCACGCACCCGATCACCGGGGAACGCTCCTTCCACACCGGCAGCGATTTCGCCGCCGCGGACGGTACCCCGATCCTCGCCGCCGCGGACGGGGTCGTCGTGCTGGCGGAGTTCTCCGGCGGGTACGGCGGGCTCATCGTCATCGAACACACCGTCCAAGGGCAGCGGGTCGCGTCCTACTACGCGCACATGTGGCAGCACGGCATCCACGTCACCGAAGGGCAGATGGTCACCGCCGGGCAGCACATCGGCGATGTCGGCTCCTCCGGGATGTCCACCGGACCACATCTGCACTTCGAGATACGCCCCGGTGGCCGGGGAGCCGAAGCCGTCGACGCTGATGCGTGGCTGACCGACCACGGCGCGGAAGGCATCAGCGGCGGCGACACCGCTCTGGCGTCCTGCACGGCAGGCGGTGGGCTCTGATGGACGTGTTTCCTGACTTCGGCGGTGTCGGCGGCGCGAGCGACCTGCGCGCCATCGTTGGCGCGCTGCTGATGTTCGTCCTTGTGATCGCGGTGCTGATGCTGATCGTCTGCGCGATCGTCTGGGCCATCGCCTCGAGTAGCGGCAACTACCAGGCCGCGACCAAAGCTCGCACCGGGCTGTTCGTCGCCCTCGGTGCGGCGGCGCTGGCCGGGGCCGGGGTCGCTTGGGTGAACTTCCTCCTCGATGTCGGCACCCGGCTCTGAACGGAACTACGGGGCCGGTCAGGCGGCGTGGTGGGAGTAGAACGCGCGGAGCCGGGTGGAGAACTCGTCAGGCATCTGCGTGTTCCATTCGTGGCCGGCGCCGCGAACGACTTGGAGCTGCGCACCGCGGATTCCGGCGGCGAGCTGGCGGGCGGCCGGCAGGTTTGGTCGATCCTTGCTGCCGCACAGCACGAGCGTCGGCGCGGCGATCCGTGACAGTTCGCCCCGGAGATCGACTGTGCGCATCGTGTCCAGCACGCCGAGCAGCGTCTTCTTGCTCATCCCCGGAGCGGTCACCATCCGCGCCGGCAGAACCCGCATGATCGCATTCTGCACGCCCATCAGCACCGGGTTCGGATGCACCTGCCCGCCGGAGAGCACCAACGACGCCACGCGCTCCGGGTAATCCAGGGCGAGCCGGGTGGCGACCATCGCCCCCAGCGACAGGCCGCGCAGATGCGCGACGGTCACGCCCCGCCGGTCGAGCTCGTCCAGCACCGACCGTGCCGCCGCAGCGAGGGAGAACGCGGCCGGGTCGCCGTCGCGGAGCCCAGGCAACGGCACCGCGACCCCGGTCATCCCCGCCGGAAGCTCCGCGAGCTGCGCATCCCAGGACTCGGGTCCTTGCCCGATGCCGTGCAGGAACACCACCGTCTGATCGCTCACGCCGCCCAGCCTACGGAAACGGCCGGTGCACCTGACCGTCGAGCACACGTCCCCGTGAACAGTCAGGAGCACCCCCGTGATCGACATCGGCCCCAACAGCTCGGGCCTTCCCGGCATCGAGCAACTGCGCATCATCGTCGGCGCCGTGATGACGGTCGGCCTGATCCTCTCCGTCCTCGCCCTGATCGTCTCGGCGATCGTGTGGGGCTTCGGCGCGAACAGCAGCAACCCGCACCTCGCGAGCCGTGGGAAGGTCGGTGTCCTCGTCTCGTGCGGGGCGGCGATCATCTGCGGTGCCGCGGTGACGCTCATCAACTTCTTCTGGGGCGTCGGGCAGGCCGTCTGATGACCACCCGACATGAACCCCGCCCGTGGGGGTGGGTGCGATGAGCGTCTGCGATGTCCCGGTCATCTCCAACGTCTGCGACGCCGTAGGCGAGGGCACCGCCTCCCTGATCGCAGCGCCGTTCGACTGGCTCG
This sequence comes from Microbacterium sp. C448, assembly GCF_000582705.2. Taxonomy (NCBI): domain Bacteria; kingdom Bacillati; phylum Actinomycetota; class Actinomycetes; order Micrococcales; family Microbacteriaceae; genus Microbacterium; species Microbacterium sp. C448. Next base: position 917 of record NZ_HG779720.1, on the reverse strand, counting down.
GCCAGGCGATGGCCGGGGCTGCGGCGTGGCTGTTCGAAGCGGTCTGGTGGGTGTTCGACACCACCACTCTCGTCGATGTCACCAGCCCGGAGTACGTCGGGGTCTACAACGTCCTGTTCGGCGTCGCCGTGTTCGTGATGCTGGTGTTCTTCTGCCTCCAGCTCATCACGGGCCTCATCCACCGCGACCTCACCGCCCTCTCCCGTGCCGCACTCGGCTTGGCGAAGTCCGTCCTCGGATCGTTCCTGGTCGTCACCCTCACGGTGCTGCTGCTGGAAGTCACCGATCAACTCGCGGTCGGGATCGTGCAGGCAACCGGCAACACGATGGAAGGGATGGGGACCCAGATCGGGCTCCTCGCCACGGGGCTCGCCGGGATCAACATCGCCGCCCCCGGCGTCGGCGCGATCCTGACCATCTTCCTCGCGGGTCTCGCCATCTCCGCGGCCGCGATCGTGTGGTTCTCCCTGCTGATCCGTAAAGCCCTGCTGCTGGTCGCGATCGTGTTCGGACCCATCGCCCTCGCCGGAGCGACATGGGACGCCACCAAGGGGTGGTTCGCCAAGTGGGCGGCGTTCGTGATCGCGCTGATCTTCTCCAAGCTCGTCCTCGTCGTGATCTTCCTCGTCGCCATCGGCCAGGTGTCCGCCCCCATCGAGGCGGACCTTGCCTCCATATCGGACCCGATCGCTGGGGTCGTGCTGATGTTCATCGCCGCGTTCGCCCCGTACATCACCTACAAGTTCCTGTCCTTCGTCGGCTTCGACATGTACCACGCGATGAGCAGCGAGCAGGAGGCGAAGTCGGCGCTGAACCGGCCCGTCCCGGTTCCCGCATCGCTGAAGGGCGATAGTGCCAAGAAGGTGCTCGACGGCGGCGGTGACAGCAGCGGCAAGCCCACCGGCGGCGGTAGTGGC
>NZ_HG779719.1:0-11400 GCF_000582705.2 Microbacterium sp. C448 | reverse complement strand
CCGCCGCAACCGGCGGAGCCGGTGCCGGCGCGGGTGCGGGGGCTGGGGCTGAGGCCAGCGCGGGTGCGAGTGCGGCGGCAGGCCCGGTCGGGGCTGCGGTAGTCGTCGGCGGTGCGGTGGTCAAGGGCGCCGCGACCGCAGGGCCGAAGTCAGGCGCCGCGGTCGGCGGTGCTGCCGAGGGCCATGTCGGGGCCGCGACCGAACAGGCATCCCCGCCGCCGGTGCCGGCTGCGCAGGCGAACCCGGCACCGTCCACCCCGCCACCGTCCGCCCCGGCGGTGCCGCGGCGGTCGCAGCCGGCGCCGCCGCCGTCCTCGAAGCCGTCCGGGAAGGAATGAGCTCATGGTCAGCCACACCTCGAACGAGTATCCGCTGGGGGCGGTGCAGTTCTCCCGCCTCACCCGGCGGGGCATCCTTCTGGGGCTGTCGCTGCCGCAGCTCATCGTCCTCGGCATCGCGATCCTCACCGTCGTCACCGCCCTCTACACCGCCGGCGGCATGGGCCTGGCCTGGACCTCCCCGGTCTGGGCCGGCGCCGCGCTGCTCGCGGTCATCCCCGCGGGCGGGCGGAAGGTGATCGAGTGGCTGCCGATCCTCACCCGCTGGGCCGCCCGCACCTACCTCGGCCAGCTCATCTACCGCCGCCGCATCATCCGCCCCCGCCCCGCCGGCACCCTCGCCCTCCCGGGCGACGCGGCGGCGCTGCGGGAATGGGAGGACCCGGAGACGGGCGCGGCGATGATCCACGACCCCCACGCCCAGACCCTCACCGTGATCCTCGGCGTCTCCCACCCGGCATTCGTGCTCCTCGATCCCGGCGAGCAGCAACGCCGCGTCGCAGGGTGGGGCCGCGTGCTGGCCGCCGCGTGCCGATCCGGGCGGATCGCCCGCATCCAAGTCAGCGAGCGGACCCTCCCTGACTCGGGGACGGGGCTGGCGGAGTGGTGGGCCACGCACGGCACCGATGACGGCTCCTGGGCCTCCACCACCTACGCCGAGCTCATCGATCGTGCCGGGCCTGCCGGGGAGCGCCATGCGACCACGATCAGCCTCGCCCTGGACATGAAGGCCGCCGCCCGGCAGATCAGAACCGCAGGGGGCGGGATACGCGGAGCCGCGGCGGTGCTGCGGCAGGAGATGACCACCCTCACCACGGCGCTGCGTGCCGCCGAGCTCACCAGCACCGGGTGGCTGACTCCGGGCGAGGTCGCCGTGATCCTCCGCGGAGCGTACGACCCGGCGGCGGCACCCGCCCTGGAACGTCACGGCGACCTCGGCCGCGACCTTGCCACCGCCGGCCCGGTGGCGGTCACCGAGACGTGGGACCGGCTGCGCTCCGACAGCGCCTTCCACGCGGTGCTGTGGGTCACCGAATGGCCCCGCTCCCAGGTGTATCCGGGCTTCCTCGCCCCGCTCGTGCTCTCCAACGGCATCCTGCGAACCCTCGCTCTCCACTACACGCCGGTGCGCGCCGACCAGGCCGCACGGGACCTGCGGAAGAAGAAGACCGAACTCATCTCCGATGCCGCCCAGCGCCGCAAGATCGGCCAGATCGAAGACGCATCCTCCACCGCCGAACTGGACGACGTGCTGCAACAAGAGGCGGACCTGACAGCCGGGCACGGCGTCCTCCGCGTCTCCGGGCTCGTCTGCGTCTCCGCGCCCACCGTGGACGAGCTGGACGCGGCGGTCGCGGCGGTCGAGCAGGCCGCGATCCAAGCGAGCTGCGAGACTCGCCGGCTGGTCGGGCAGCAGGCCCAGGCGTTCACCGCCGCCGCACTGCCCCTATGCCGGCCGGTCTGACCCACACCCTGTCAACCGCATTTCTCGTGAGGAGCCCGATCATGCCGACCTTCGACAACCCCGTGACCGACGCGGCGGAGGCATCCGCCGCGCTGCGCGGCCTCGCCCACGCAACCCGCACGTTCGAGGACCCCGCCGACACCTATGCGGTGCTCGGCGACCTGCTCGCCGGGGTCAGATCGCTACGTCAAGTGTTCGACCAGCTCGCCGCCGCCCACATCACCGCGCGTTCCCGCGCCCACGACGACGCCCAGGCTGCCGGGGCGACCGCGGCCCTCGCCGCCGCGGATGAACTGCACCAGGCGGGCACGCTGCTGGATGCCGTGCACGATCGGGTGGATGCCGCGATGGGCCAGTCCGGGCGGATCGCCTGGCACCCCGAACCGGCACCCCCGGACCCTGCGGCACGCGCGAGCGTGGAGGCCGGGGAGCTGCGGCTGACGGTGTGGCCGGACACCCCGTTGGGTGAGCACCAGCGCTACGCCTACCGCATCGAGCACCCGGAGAGCGGGCAGAGCGTGGAGGGCCGGGACCTGTTCACCGGGGCCGAGGCGCCCGTCTCACCCGCACGGGCAGTTCGCGAGCTCGCGGTGTTCCTCGCAGCGGCCGGCGAGGCACGCCAGTTCGCGATCGACAATCCCGGCCAGCACACCGACGACGAGGGCGCGTTCCCCGAATGGTTGGCCGATGCCGCCCGCCAGCACCAGGACGAGCTGTCGGTGCTGATCGACCGCGACCCCGACCTGACGGAGAAGATGGCCCGCCGGTGGGTCAGTGTCGTCTTCCTCCAAGGCGGTGAGGCCGAAAAGGTGCTCGACGTGATCGACCACGACGGCACTGACGCCGCGATCGACTACCTCGCCGGATACGACTTCGGTGAGGAGACCACGCAGGCTGCGCTCGAGAACGGGTACGTCTACGACCAGCCCCCGACCGGCGCCCTGGACCGCACTGCGATCAAGGATGACTACGCCCTCACTTACAGTCCCTTCCTCGGTCACGTCTCCCTGCTGCGCGCCCACGACACCACCCCCGACCCGACCCTCCGGCACGCCGTCACGCCCGACCCCGCGCCAGCGCGGCGCACCGTCGAACGGGAGCCAGCGCGGGCAGGGCGCCGTGCGGAGGGAACGGACTGGTTCGCCCGCAGGCCGGGCGCATCCGCGTCATCGGGGCGGGGGCTGGGACTGTGACCGGGCGCGAGGAGGGCCGTCTGCATACGGCGGTGCTGGTCGGCCCGGAGGGCGAGCGCCGCAAGCATCGCAAGGCCCGCCGGAAGGCTGCGACCCGGATCGAGACCACCGCCCGCGACACCCGGAAAGCCGATGCGAAAGCAGAGTGGGAGGCCGAGCAGGCGGAGAAGCGCGCGACCACCTATCTGCCCGCCGCCGGTGAACCCGGCCCCGCCGTACTGCGCACTCCCGACAGGTTGCGGCTCCCGAAGCACCAGGACACCTCCGCCACGTTGGCCGGGCAGTACCCGTTCCTCGCCGAAGGGGGCCTCGGCTCGGCGGGGGTGTTCGTCGGCCAGGACCTCTACTCCGGCGGCAGCTTCGTGTACGACCCGTGGGTGCTGTACCAGCGGGGCCTCATCACCGCCCCCAACGTCGTGCTGGCCGGCATCGTCGGGTCCGGTAAGTCCTCGCTCGCCAAATCCCTCTACACCCGCTCGCTCCCGTTCGGCCGCCGCGTCTACGTCCCCGGCGACCCCAAGGGCGAGCACACCGCGGTCGCCGAGGCCGTCGGTGGGCGGGCGATCGTCCTCGGCCACGGCCTGTCCAACCGGCTGAATCCGCTGGATGAGGGCCACCGGCCCTCCACCGTGTCGGATGCGGAGTGGGCTATGCAGGTCGCCTCCCGCCGCCGCGACCTCATCGGCGCCCTCGCCGAGACCGTGCTGGACCGGGTGTTGTCGCCGTTGGAGCACACCGCGATCGACCTCGCCCTCCGCGATGCGGTGAGGTCGGCGGAGGTGCCGATCCTGCCGATGGTCGTCGACCGCATCCTCGCCCCCAACCCCGCCGACGGTGAGGATGGCCGCCTCGCGGAGGACGGCCGTCTGGTCGGCCACGCGCTGCGCCGCCTGGTCGCCGGTGACCTCCAAGGGCTCTTCGACGGCCCCTCCACCGTGCGGTTCGATCCGTCGCTGCCGATGGTGTCGCTGGACCTGTCCCGTGTGGCGGAGAATTCGACGCTGATCTCGGTGCTGATGACGTGCTCGTCGGCGTGGATGGAGTCGGCGCTGTCGGACCCGAACGGCGGGCAACGGTGGGTGATCTATGACGAGGCCTGGCGGCTCATGGCCTACCCGTCCCTGTTGCGGCGGATGGACGCGCAGTGGCGGCTCGCCCGGCACTTCGGGATCGCGAACATGCTGATCTTCCACAAGCTCTCCGATCTCGACAACGTCGGCGACCAGGGCTCCGCCATGCGCGCGCTCGCGTCATCGCTGCTGGCGAATGCCGAGACCCGGATTGTGTATCGGCAGGAGGCCGACCAGCTCGGCTCCACCGCCACCGCCCTCGGCCTGACCGGCACCGAGCAGAAGCTCCTCCCAGGGCTCGGCACCGGGCAAGGGCTGTGGCGGATCAAGGACCGCTCCTTCGTCGTCCAGCACCAGCTCCACCCCGCAGAGCTGACCGCGTTTGACACCACCACCCGCATGACCTCGAAAGGTCGCGGGTTCAGCAATCCCGACGCCGCTTCGGGAATCGTGAACGATCGGCAGGAATCCTGATGGCCCGCCCCCGATACAAGCGCACCGAACCCGAGCCCCGAGACGAACCCGTGCCGGTCACCCTGCCGCACGTCGTCATGGACATCGCCCCGAACGGGCGGATGACAGTCACCGTCGACGGGACACCCTACGAGCCGGAACCTTTCGCGCCGGCGTGGCGGAGGGAAGACTTCGCCCGCGTCCTGGACCAGCTCACCTCCCAGCGCCGTTCGCCGCTACGAGTCGAGGTGCATGAGGCGGACGGGACGACGTTCACCGACATCATCACCCCCAGCACACGCCGCCGCCCCCAACCAGAACCCGCACCGGCCCCGCCACCGTCGCGACGGGTGATGCCGGAGCTCGTCACGCTCCACGGGGAGGGGTTCGTGCCCGGCGAGGACGTGGGGATCGCGATCGTGATCGCGCACGGCGACGCCGCCCCGGACGGCACCATGCGCGCCCTCCTCACCGCCGAGCAAGCCAACGCAAGCCCGACCCGCGAGGTCGTCCTGCTCGGCCGCGTCTCGGGAACCCTCACCATCGGACACCCCGAATGAGCACCCCACGCCCCGCCGGGTCGCTCGGTGACGAGCTCAGCAACCTCGGCATCGGCATCCTCATCGCCGCCGCGGTCCTGGCCGGCATCCTGCGCGCGGCCGGGTCGGTCGCCGCGTGGATCACCGGCACCGCCCAACCCGCAGGCGGGATCGAAGCGGGCCTGGGGGTGCTGCTGAACCCCGGCAACCCCGCGGCCGCGCTCGACGCAGAAGGGCTGCACGTCGTGGCGTACTGGATCACCGCCGGTGCCCTGATCCTCGGTGTCGGCACGGTCGGGTGGTGGGCGTGGCGGCTCTTCCGCGAGCACGGGCGGCAGGCCAAGACCGACCCGTACCGCATCGCCGGGATCGCCACCAAGGGTGAGGTCGCCCGGGCCGCCTCCGAACCCGCGCTACTGCGCCGCGCCGGACACCTGCGCCCGTCCCTCGACAAGCCCGCACCGCAGGATGTCGGCTACCGCATCGGCACCTCCCGCGGGCACGGCGTCTGGGCATCGGTCGAAGACTCGATCCTGCTACTCGGCCCGCCCCGATCCGGGAAAGGCGCAGGAATCGTCATCAACATGATCCTCGACGCACCCGGTGCGGTCGTCACCACGAGCACCCGGCCGGACAACCTCACCGCCACCCTCCGCGCCCGCCAGAAGATCGGCCCCGTCGCGGTGTTCGACCCCCAGCACCTCGCCGAAGGCGTACCCGCCGGGCTCAGATGGTCGCCCATCCGCGGGTGCGAGGACCCGCTGACAGCGATGATCCGCGCGACCGGGCTTGCCGCCGGCACCGGCCTCTCGGCCGGCGGTGTCGAGGGCGGCGGGTTCTGGGAGGGCAAGACCCGCACCGTACTCCAAGCGCTCCTCCACGCCGCAGCCCTCGACCACCGGCCGCCCGGCGAGCTGTTCCGGTGGACCCTCGACCCCTCCGCCGCCGCGGACGCGGTGGCGATCCTCACCGCCAACTCCCACGCCGCCGTAGGGTGGGCGGAGTCATTGCAGGCCATGATCGACTCCGACCCCCGCACCCGCGACTCCATCTGGCAAGGCGTCTCCCTCGCCCTCGCCGCTCTCGCAGACCCCCGCGTCCTCGACGCCGTGACACCGCGGGAGGGCGAGGACTTCGACCCCGAAGCGTTCCTCCGCGCCCGCGGCACCCTCTACCTGCTCGCCACCGGTGCCGGCGCCAACAACAGCGCGGCGCTGGTGGCGGCGTTCGTGGAAGACCTCGTGGAGGCCGCCCGCCGGATCGCCGCGACCAGCCCCGGCGCGAGACTCGACCCGCCGCTGCTGCTGGCGCTCGATGAGGTCGGCAACCTCGCGCCCTTGCCGTCCCTGCCGACGCTCATGGCTGAGGGCGGTGGCACTGGGATCACGACGATGCCGGTCTTGCAGTCGCTGGCTCAGGCGCGGGAGAAGTGGTCGGAGAACGCGGCCGGCGCGATCTGGGACGCGAGCATCGTCAAGATCATCCTCGGCGGCGCGTCCAACTCCAAAGACCTGCACGACCTGACCACGCTCATCGGCGAGCGCGACGAGGTGACCGACTCCACCACGATCGGCGACCACGGCTCCCGCTCCGCGCAACGCTCCATTCGCCGCGTGCCGATCATGCCGCCCGACACCATCCGCACCCTCCCGTTCGGCACCTCGCTCGTCATGCTGCGCGCCGCACCGCCCATCGTCACCCGACTGCGCCTGTGGACCGACCGGCCCGATGCCAAGGCACTGCGCGCCGACCGCGCCGACATCGAAGCACTGCTACAACGCCGCCCGCTGGGAAGCCCTGACGCACCTACCTGACAAGAGCGGTCCCGCCGTGGGACTGCCGATGCCAGGAAGGGACGGTCGTCATGGCGATCCGCACGCAGGAGTCGTTCACGGGATTCATCGCCTCGGACCCGCAGCTCAGCCACACCAGCAAGGGCGAGGCGAGGTTCTATGCCCGGGTCGGGCAGGAGCATTACCGCAGGGAGCCGGACGGGTCGTTCACGGAGTTGGAGTCCACGTTCCACGACCTCGTGGCGTATCGGGCGACCGCCGAGCGGGCGCATGAGCGGTTCGCGAAGGGCGACAGCTTCGTCGCGGAGGGCTACGCGCACCCGTTTGAGTACGAGCGGGACGGGCAGACCGTGCAGGGTGAGGAGTTCGTCGCCAAGAAGATCGGTCACGATCTCGCCCGCACCAGCTACGAAGTCGACCGCGGCCCGCGCAACACCGGCACCGCGGAGCAGGAAGCCCCGACACCGACCGCAGGCAGAGAGGCCTCGCGCAGCGACGAACCGCGGCGTCCCTCCCCATCGGCCGCGCCGGGGCTCGGGCTGTGATCGAGGAGACCGTCATGGCCGAGGTCGATGACATCCCCGAGCAGGACGAGCCAGAGCCCGCTCCCCTGGACGACGAGACCGACGATGTGGAGGCACCGGAGGAGGACGCCGGTGTGCTCGCGGAGCCGCCGCATCCGGTGAACTGGAACCTCCTCACCGCCGAGGAGGCCGCCGGCGAGTGGGTCGAGCTCGACAAGTGGGTGACCTGGCTGCGCCACACCTACGGACTCCCCGCGTCGGTGATCCCGCCGTCCTGGCACCGCCACCCGGAGCTGGTGTGGGAGCTGTCCGCCCTGCACCTGCACTGGCTGTGCGCGTACGACCCGGAGGAGAACGGGTCCGCGCCGAACGGCTGGCATCGCGACTTCGCCGACGCCCGCCAACGCCTGCGCGACTGGGTGGCAGCCTGCGGCACCCGCCTGGACCGCGACCGAGCCACCCGGCAGACCGCATGGCCCGGCGAGACGCCCACCGAGACGATCGAGGACGTCGTGATCCCTGACCGGACAGCCGACTTCCGGGCATTCGTCAAGGCCGATGTCGCACGCCGCCAGGCCGCCGAGGACGCCTTCTACGCCAGCCTCGGCGCCGACCCGGAAACCGGCGAGGTGCCCGACGATGACGAGCCCACTCAGTGACCGCGGCATCGGCACCCTCGAGCCGCTGTGGTGCCCCAGGGAGGCGTCGGAGTTCCTGACCGTCTCCCAGGCCACGCTGTCCCGGTGGCGGCGCGAGAAGGTCGGACCGCCGTTCATCCAGGTCGGTGGCGTCTATCGCTACAACCCCGTCACCGTGCGCGCCTGGGTGCGCGAGCAGGAGACAGCGCATGGCTGACCCCCGCAACCATCGGATGCCGCCGGTCGGCGTCAAGCTCACCACCGACGTCGAGCGGCGCACCGAGGGCTTCCGCGCCCGCGTGCGCTGGACCGATCCTTCGACCAAGAAGCGCGTCGGCCGAGTCAGCCACGTGCGCACCCCGGAGGAGGTCGAGGAGTTCTTCGAGCAGATGCGCGCCGCGACCGAGACCGGCAACGACACCACCGTCAGCCTCGCCGCCTACGCCGCGTCGATCGGCGACAGGTGGCAGCGCGGCCTCGATCCCACGTCCACGGCCGAGCTCTACGACACCGGACTCCGACTCCGCGTCCTGCCCGCGCTCGGGCACATCCGGGTCGTGAAGATCACCGCCGGGATGATCGACCGCACTATCGACGGCTGGGAGGCCGAGCACTCCGCCTCGACCATCAAGAATTCCATCGCGCCCCTGGTCCGGGTCCTGGACGAGGCCGTCCGTGACGACATCATCTCGATCAACCCGGCCAAGCACCGCGCCCGCCGCAACCTCGGCAAGCACGTCACCCACACCACCGGAGCGCTCCGCCAGTACGCTCTCCCGGACCTTCCCACGTTGCAGAAGCTCGCGACCGCGTGTGGGAAGGTGCACCAGTCGTATTCCGATCACGTCATGCTCGCCGCCCTCCTCGCCGCACGCGGATCCGAGGTCGCAGGGTTGCGGGCCGGGGACGTGGACTGGGGCAACCGCATCGTGTGGATCAGACGCCAGCACTACCCAGGCAAAGGCGGCCTCATCATCAAACAGACCAAAGGCCGTAGAGACCGTCCCGTCCCGATGCTCGACGCTCTCGAACCCGTCCTCGAACGCCTCACCGACGGCAAGGAGCCCGACGCTCCGCTTCTGCGCGGGCCGCGCGGCGGCGTCCTCACCACCGCCACCGTCCGGGACGCGACTCACTGGGACGATCTCGTGGCAAAGCTCGGGTTCGACAACCTCACCCGGCACGGGCTCAGGCACACCGGAGCGACCTGGATGGCCGACGCCGGCATCGCCCTGCACGTGCTCCAAGAGATTCTCGGGCACCAGTCGATCGAGACCACCAAGGGCTATCTGCACCCCGACCATCGGCACCTCGCCGAAGCAGCCCGGCAGGCCAATCAGTTCCTCTCCGCAGCCCCCACCAGAAGGGACACCACCCGCCGCGACGGACCCCGCCTGTGACCGGCTCCAGAACCCCGCTCCGACCCTCCCAGAAGGGGCCGGAGCACTTGTCCTGTGCGGATTCTGGTCCACTCGACGGGCACCTTCTGGTGCACTTCGCGGGCGACGATGCCGGACGGGCGTGGTCCACTTCGGCGGCGACCGGATCGAGCAGATCGAGCGAGTGGACCAGGCAGTGACCACATCCAGATACGACGAAGCCCTGGTGAAAGTTGCCTCTCACCAGGGCTTTTTGTCGGGATGACAGGATTTGAACCTGCGACCCCTTGACCCCCAGTCAAGTGCGCTACCAAGCTGCGCCACATCCCGTTGTTCACTTTTCAGCCCCCGCCTGAGCGCGGACAACTCCACCATCTTACCCGAGCGCCCCGGCGCCCGTGAACGCCATCGACCGTGTCGGCGCTGGCCACTAGCGTGACCGCCATGACGATCACGATCGCACCCGCCACCGCCGAACGCTTCGACGATGTCGAGCACACCTTCTCGGGCGGCGGGGACGGCCCGAGCTGCCAATGCCAGTGGTGGACGCTCACGAACGCGCAGTTCCAAGCATCCGATCGTGACGAACGCGAAGGGATGCTTCGCGAACAGGTCGCGGCAGAACCCTCCCCCGCCCTCATCGCCTACGTCGACGGCGAAGCCGCCGGATGGGTGCGGGTCGGCCCCCGCACGACCCAGCCGCGACTCGCCCGCACCCGAAACTTCGCGGCCACGACCGAGCCGTGGGACGACCCGAGCGTGTGGGTCGTGACGTGCTTCATCGTGCGCAAAGAGCATCGCGGCCAGGGCCTCAACCAGAGGCTGCTCGATGCGGCGATCGACCACGCCCGCACGAACGGGGCTCGCGTTCTCGAGGCGTATCCGACCGACACCAGCGCCGCCAAGCACTCCGCCAACGATCTCTACATCGGCATTCTGAGCGTCTTCGAGAACGCTGGCTTCCGTGAGGTCGCACGTCCGAAGCCCGAGCGGGTGATCGTTCAGCTCGACCTGAACGCCTGACCGGTTCGAGCCTCCGCGATCGAGCGCGCTGACCCTCCACCTCGAGCACCACCACAAGCGCGACCAGCATGCGACGATTATGAGGCCCGGCCGCCGCCCACGGCGGAGCCCATCCGCCCACTCGATGAGGAGCAGCATGACCGCAGAGTCTTCGCGCTCGCTCTCCGCACGGGTCGCCGGGCTGCCCGCCTGGATCGGGTTCGTGCCCTACGTCGTGGTCTCGATCGTGCACGTCGTCGCGCTGGGCGTCGGCGCCGACGCCGTCGCGGGCCCCACCAAGCTTGCACTCATGCCGCTCCTGGCCGTCGCGGCGCTGTGGGCCGGCCGCGGTTCGACCTGGGGCACACCCGCAACCCTGCTCTTTCTCGCGCTCGCGTTCTCGTGGCTCGGCGATGGCGCCGGCACCTTCTTTCCCTACGCACCCGAGCTGCCCGTCATGCTGCTCTGCTTCGGACTGGCCCACATCGCCTACATCGTGCTGTTCTGGCGGTTCGTCCGCATCAAGCGCTGGCCCGCGTGGGCGCTGGTGTATGCCGCGTGGTGGCTTCTGCTCGTCGTCGTGCTCTGGCCGCGGCTCGGAGCCCTGTCGTTCGCCGTCGCGATCTACGGCCTCGTTCTCGGCGGCACGGCGGCGACCGCGACCCGCTGCGCGCCGATCATCGCCGTGGGCGCGGCGTTCTTCCTCGCATCCGACACGATCCTCGCCTTCCGACTCTTCACACTCGAAGCGATGCCCGACTGGACGAGCCCCCTCGTCATGCTGACCTACACCCTCGGCCAGGGACTCATCGTCGCGGGCGTCGCGAGGGGCTTGCCACGCCTCGCCGCGCGCACAGGGACGGCGAACACGTGAGCGCCGAGACAACCCGTGTGCGGACGGATGCCTGGCTCTGGGCCGTCCGCGTCTACAAGACCCGCTCGGCGGCGACCACGGCCTGCCGGGCCGGACACGTGCGGGTCAACGGCGACCGGGCCAAGGCCGCGC
>NZ_HG779718.1:0-4807 GCF_000582705.2 Microbacterium sp. C448 | reverse complement strand
TGCTGAGCGCTATCCACCAGCCCATCGAGCGCTGACGTGCCGAGGTTCGCTGCGCGGGCAGGGCCTGCCAGACCGTGTAGGCCGCGAGTCCTGTGTAGATGACCGACCAGATCGAGAAAGCGGGGGTAGCGGGCGCGAGCAGGGTCGCATCTGCGGCGAGCGCGCCGCCCTGGGCCTCGGCGATCGGTGTGCCGCCGAAGACCCCGACACCCACCATCGCGGCGATGAGCATGAACACGAGCGCAGAGATCACGACGATCTGGCGCACGAGATCGAGGCTTCGCGCCTCGGTCGGCTGTCCGGGAATGGTCATTTCCTCAGCCTATGACGGGCCCTGCGGCGAGGCACAGCGTCGAGGGACGGTTGACAATTCAGTCTGCGCGGTGTCACGGCCGGGGTCGGTGCCCGGAAAACCGCGGGCGAGGTCAACCCCGGGCCGCGCAGAGACTGAATCGTGAACGCCGTCGACGCGGCTCGGACCGAACTCGCGTCTCAGCGGAGCGGCCCCACGACCACAGCGGCCTCGCACGGCACGACGGCCTCGCCGTCGGCGACGAGCGCCGTGGCGTCGGTCGTCAGCAGAATGACGCGGCCGGGCGCGACGTCCCACGACACGGCCTCGCCCGTGAGGTTCACGAGCACCGACAGATCTCCGCGTCCGAGCGCGAAGGCGCGCGCCCCGACCTCGCCCGAGGCGCCCTCCGCCGATTCCGCCCGCAGCTCCGCGAACGACGGGTCGGTCAGCTCGGGCCATGCACTGCGCAGGGCCGCCAACTCGCGATAGAGCTGCAGCAGACGCGCGTGGTCGCCCCCGGATGCCTCGGTCCAATCGAGCTTCGACCGCTCAAACGTCTCGGGGTCCTGCGGGTTGGGCACCACCGATTCATCCCACCCCATGCGGGTGAACTCCTCGAGTCGGCCCTTCGCCGTCGCCTCGCCGAGCTCGGGCTCGGGGTGCGACGTGAAGAACTGCCAGGGCGTCGAGGCGCCCCATTCCTCACCCATGAAGAGCATCGGTGTGCCGGGTGCGGTCAGGGTCAGCACGGCGGTGACGGCGAGGCGCCCGTACGACAGCGACTGCGAGAGTCGGTCCCCGGCGGCGCGGTTGCCGATCTGGTCGTGGTCCTGAGCGAACGTCACGAGGCGCCACGTCGGCACCTCGGCCGGGATCGGGAAGCCGTGCTCGCGCTCGCGGAACGACGAGTACGTGCCGTTGTGGAAGAACCCTTCGGTCCAGACCTTCGACAGTGCGTCCAGCGCACCGAAGTCCTCGTAGTAGCCGACGGTCTCGCCGCTCACGGCGACGTGCGTGGCGTGGTGCCAGTCGTCGCTCCATTGCGCGGTCAGTCCATACCCGCCCGCTTCGCGCGGCAGGATGAGCTTCGGGTCGTTCATGTCGGACTCGGCGATGAGCGTCAGCGGCCGACCCAGGTGCGCCGAGAGGGCATCGGATGCCTCGGCCAGCTCTTGCAGGATGTGCTTCTCGCCGCTGTCGAGCAGCGCGTGCACGGCATCCAGGCGCAGCCCGTCGACGTGGTATTCGCGCAACCACATCAGGGCGTTATCGACGATGTACGACCGCACGGCGGGCTCGTCGAGGTTGATGGAGTCGCCCCAGGTGTTCCGCTCGCCGGTGCGCAGGTACGGTCCGTACTCGGGCAGGTAGTTGCCGCTCGGCCCGAGGTGGTTGTAGACGACGTCCTGGATGACCGCGAGCCCGACGGCATGGGCGGCATCGACGAAGCGCTGGTAGGCGCGCGGTCCGCCGTACGCCTCGTGGACGGTGTACCAAAGCACGCCGTCGTAGCCCCAGTTGTGCACGCCGTTGAAGCCGTTGACGGGCAGCAGCTCGATGTGGGTCACGCCGAGTTCGATCAGGTGGGGGAACCGCTCGATTGCGGCCTCCAACGTCCCCTCGGGCGTGAAAGTCCCGATGTGCAGTTCGTAGATGATCCCGCCCGCCAGTTGGCGACCCGTCCAGTCGGCGTCGGTCCAGGCGAAGTCGGCCAGGTCGACGTGTGCGGATGCCTCGTGCACACCCCGCGGTTGGCGCCGGGCGCGCGGATCCGGGCGGAGCGCGCCGCCGTCGATGACGAAGCCATACTCCTCGCCGTCGGCGAGTTCGACATCACGCGACCACCAGCCGTCCGCGGCGCGTTCCAGCTCGACCTCCGTCGCGTCCCCCCGGCGCAGTCGGACCTGGCGTGCGTTCGGTGCCCAAACCTCGATGCTCATGTTCCCAGCCTGTCATCCGGACCGGAATCATCCCACCTCTTGACGCGTCCCTCCACCGCCAGTAGCGCCCGCGCTCCGGCGACGCGCGCGACATTTCACGAGATCGATACATCCCGGAAAATCGCGGGGCGGTTTGCGTCGACAACATGGGTTTCTATCGCCTGACAGAAACCCGACCGTCGCACCCAACGTTCTCACCAGGGAGTCGCCATGATCATCTTCGGAGTCGCACTGACCGTGCTCGTGATTCTCGTCGTCGGGATCGTCGTGGCCAGACGAATAGACGGCGATAGCGCCAACTTCCTCGTCGCGGGCCGGCGCCTCGGCGTTCCACTCGTGGCGGCGTCACTCACGGCCGCGGCCGTCGACGCGAACGCCACCGTCGGCAACACCGATCTGACGGCCGACTTCGGATTCTGGTCGGGCGCGTCTCTCGCGCTGGGGCTCGCGATCTGCCTGACCCTCGTCGGCTTGTTCCTCGCGAAGCCCCTCAACGCGATGAAGCTCTTCACCCTCGGCGACTACTTCCGCATCCGCTACGGCCGCACGAACGAGGTCTTCGCGAGCGTGATCATGGTGGTCGCGTTCACGATCCTGCTCGCCGGCAACCTGGTCGCCTGCGGGTATCTCATGGAGCGGTTCGCCCGCATCCCCTACGCGTGGGGTGTCATCATCGCGGTCGTGCTGGTGCTGTCGTACACGATCGCGGGCGGGCTCGTCTCGGACGCCTACACGGGCGCCATCCAGACCACCATCACGGTCGTGGCATCGGTCGCCCTGTTGATCTGGACGGCCTTCAGCTTCGGCATCATCATCCCCGAGGGCATGGGGCCGTTCGACTTCGAGCAGCTCACGAGCGCCGAATTCGGGGCACCGATCAACTGGGCCACCCTGATCGCGCTCGGCATCGGCGACATCGTCGCCATCGACTTCATGCAGCGTGTGTTCGGCGCCCGCAACCCGCGGGTCGCGCGCCGCGCCTGCCTGAGCGCCGCCGCGCTGACCGCCGGCGTCGGCATCATCTTCGCGCTCGTGGCACTGACCGCATCCGCTACTCTCGGTCTCACCGCCGCCGACGGACCGGTGCTGTACCAGTTGCTGGATGGCTGGGCACCGCCGCTGCTGTCGATCCTGGTGCTCTCGGGCATCGTCGCGGCCTCGTTCTCGACCGCGTCCGGCGCGATCCTCGCGACCTCGGCCGTGACGGTGCGCAACATCTTCCGCGTGCGTCGACCGGCCGACTCCGAGCGCGACCCGCTGCTGCGCTGGACCCGCGTGGCCATGTTCCCGGTCGTCATCATCGGTTCGCTGCTCGCGATCCAGACCAGCCAGACCGCGATCCTGCTGACCCTGGCCTTCGACCTGATGCTCGCGTGCCTCGCCGGTCCCTTCATCATCGGCATCTTCTGGAACCGTCCGGGCCGCAACGCCCTGTTCATCTCGGCCGCCGTCGGTCTGGTGGTCCGGATCGCACTGCTCGGCGTGCAGCCGACGCTCTACGGGCTCGAGAACAACATCTTCTACATCCCGAACACCCTGTTCGACACGAGCATCGACGGATGGGCGACGCTCATCGCCTTCGCCGTGAGCCTCTCGGTGTTCTTCCTGGTCTCGTGGCTGTCGCCGCGGACCGAGGCCGAACTCGGCGACGAGCGCGATGCCGTCGAGGCGCTGCGACTCGAGCAGAGCGACGTCCTGGGCGAGGCCGCCGAGACGGACGCGACGACGGGCGCTGCATCCGACGATCCCGTGCGGGCCTGATCACGGTCGGGCCCACGGCCCGCGCCGGTCTGCCTCAGCCTGCGTCTTCGAGCAAGGCGCCTTCGACCAGGCGGAGGCAGGCCGCCGCGATGCGGTCGGGCAGGTCGTCGGGTACCGCGCCCTCCTGGCGGAACCGCACGACGACATCGACCAGCTGAATGCAGCACGTTCCGAGAAACAGGGCGTCAGCGCCCGGGCTGATACGCGCCGCCAGCTCGCCGTAGATCCCGATGAGCTCGTCGCGTGCCTCGCGAAACGGCGCGAAAGCCTCGCCCGCGATCTCGGGAGAGAGGTACATCGTGCCGATGTTGTGCGGCTCGGCGAGCAGCGTCTCGACGTCGGCGCGGGCGAGGGCATACAGCGCCCGGCGCGCATCCGTCTCACCCAGATAGTCGGAAGCACGATCAAGCGTCGGACGAATCGACGCCTGCAGCAGCTCGAGCAGGATCTCTTCCTTACCCGCGAAGTAGTAGTACATGCTGGCCTGCCGCATGCCGGCTCGCTCGGCGATCCGGCGGGTGCTCGTGGCCGCGTACCCCCGTTCGGCGAAGAGGGACGCGGCGGCATCAACGAGCTGCTGGCGGGACTCGACGCCGGGCTCGCCCGGCTGGAGGCGCGGTCGGCCCGGCATCGACGTCGTCATCCCTCTATTCTGCGCTCTGATCCCGGCGGAGGTAGGCCATCCATCCGCCGTGCGCGCTGATGTCCGGCGCGCCCTCGAACGCGACGGGCTCGGCGAGGAATCCGGCCACGCTCGTGCCGTCCTCGAGCGCGACCCGCCCGATCGTCATGGGCTGTGGCAGCGCCGCGA